>CAZKMC010000069.1:0-11602 GCA_964553485.1 uncultured Comamonadaceae bacterium | reverse complement strand
CGTTTATTGATTATTTCCTGATCAATGAGTTAAGCCGCAACAACGACGGCTTTAAGAAGAGCCGATATTTCCACAAAGACAAGTATTCAAATGGGGGCAAGTTAAAGGCGGGTCCTACATGGGATTTTGACTGGGCTTGGAAAGATATGTGGACGTGTACAGAATTTGAGAACCAAGATGGCTCAGGATGGGCACACCTGATAAATAATTGTCCCACAGATAATTACAGCCCAGATTGGTATATCCGCATGCTTCAAGACACTACCTACGCTAACCACATGCGATGCCGGTATGAAGAATATAGAGAAGAATTCCTCAATATCGCCTACATCGACAATTTTACAGACAGCATTGCAAGTGTGGTTGAAAACGCACAACTTAGACACTATCAAAAATGGCCTTTTTGGGGTGTTTCAACCGATGCGCCAGAGATTGAACCATTGGCAGAGTCTTACTCAGGAGAAATCGGCAAACTCCAAAACTGGATTAACCTCCGTTTGAACTGGTTGGATGATAATTTACCAGGCCATTGCTACGGCCCCATTATTCAGGTGGAGGAATCGGAAAGGGAGAGTGCAATTTCTTTGTATCCAAATCCCACTCAAGAATCACTTTGGCTAAAGATGAACAACCAGAACGGGGACCGCTATGAAATCTGGAACATTCGAGGTCAATGCCTGAAAAGAGACGCTATCATGAACCAGATTACTGTGCTCCATTTCGAACACGAGGGACTATATGTAGTTCGAGTTTTCCAGGGATCACAGCTTGTTCATTCAGAACGGGTTACTGTGATCAGGTAACAATCAATAAGTACCAATTTCTTTCAAAGTTGGCAGTAATATCTCCCTGAGCCGTGTCTTAAGTGATTCGCGGCGGCGAACAGACATACCTACTTTTTTCCCGTCTATCATTGTACACATATGGACGCGGTAGTCAAAGGAATGTACGTGTTGTAAATTCACAATGAATGAATTGTGAATGCGGAAAAACTCAGGGGCATCTAATAGCCGCTCAAGCATTTTAAGGTTTTTAGACACCACAATTTTTTTGTCTCCTTTACAATGTATGGCTGCATAGCTGCCAGACGCTTCTATGTGTAAGATATCTGCAAAAGGGATGTGGTAAAGGTGTCCCGAAGTCCGGACTTCTAATTTTCGATGTAAGTTTTTGTACATGCCTCGGGCCTCTTCCACTTTTTGGACAACCCTGTCTACGCTTTTCTTTAATTCCTTTGGATCGAGCGGTTTGGCTAAAAAGCCGATCGCCTCGCGTTGGATGGCGTCGTAGGCGTAATCTCGATAGGTGGTATAAAATACAACTTGAAAACGCCTTCCTACAATACGATCAAGCAAATGCAAACCAGATTCATTGGGCATGCGGACGTCTAGAAAAACGAGGTCAGGATTCAATCTTGAGATCAAAGGAAAAGCGGATAACCCATCACAAGCCTGGGCAAGGACGCGGATATATGGATATCGAAGTTCTAACTCCTTACTTAGGATGTCCCTTGCAGAAGGTTCATCATCGATAATAATTGCTGTGAGTTTTGCATTCATGGCATTGAGTTTAAGGTGAAACGAAAACGCCAGTGCTGAGAATTCCTTTCGAGTTTAAGTTAGAAAGGTTGTACGCATATGCAATGAGTTGTTTTGTGAAAGGGCGCTTTGGTTTTGTGAGCGGGAAAGAATTTTTTGATGAGCGCTGTAACAAATTTGGAAAGTGGTGCGTCACACTATCAAACACCGAAAAACACATACAAATGAAATCATATAAATTCCTCGCCGTTCTTTTAGCCATGTGCATCAGCAGTGGCCTTTTGGCACAAGATGAGCCGACAGCGCCAACTCCTCCACCAGCTCCAAAAACCAATTCAGATACTACCCGCATCAAAATTGGAGATCTTAAAGTCATCTTAGTAGATGAGCACTCAGACAAAGATGAAGACTCAGAAATTACAATTGGTGATGATGGTGACGACAGCGTAAGCAAATCAGAACTCACTTTTTGGGGCGGAATAGACATGGGAGTCAACATCCTGTTGAACCCTGATGGAACCTCAAAAATGGAAGGCGACAATGCTTGGCTGGAGCAGGATTATTCCAAGTCATTTAGCTGGAGCATTAATGTCTTCGAAACCAAAATCAGACTCATTAAAGACTATGTAGGAATTTATACAGGAGCAGGTCTTACCTACAATAGCTATGGGTTTGAGAAAAACATCATTCCTGTGGTGCTAAACGACTCTTTGTATGGGCTTTATATTCCAGACTCTTTGTACAAATTCAGCAAGAATAAACTACGAGCTACTTACCTCCGCATTCCATTGATGTTGGAGTTCAACACCAGCGCTGACCCAGAAAGAACTTTCCATGTAGCAGCGGGAGTTACCGGAGGATGGAAAATAGGCTCCATTACCAAGAGAGAGTTTAACTTCGAAGATGCGGACCATAAAAACCGAGTGAAAGATGACTTTGCATTGACTCCATTTACCCTCGATGCTTCGGCAAGAGTTGGGTACCGGAATTTTACACTCTTTGCGAATTACGGATTGACACCGCTGTTCAACAAGAACAAGATCACTCCCGAAGTATATAGCATGACGGTAGGCCTGTCTATCATACCGTTCTAAGACGCTCTGGAAACTACTGCCTCGGGCAATAGTTCACACAAGAAAAGGCTCCATTTGGGGCCTTTTCTTGTCATTTATTATGCATCAAGCCTTGTTATTCAGTATCTTGAATAGAACATTAGAACTACTGAAATGAACAAAGAAGAAATTAATGGCAAAGCCAAAGAGACACTCAAAAGTTTGGGCGCTCAAATAGAAGATATGGAAGGCAAAATAGACCTGCTTGGATCTTTGGCGCAAGACAAAGCAAAGGCGGAAATAAATGAACTGAAAAGCCAGGAATCAAAACTGGAAGCAACCATTGAACGCATTGAACATGCTGCGGAAGAAGAATGGGATGAAATCCGTGAGGCGATCAATGAGAGCTCAAAAGACTTCAAAGCTGGGTTTAAGAAATTATTTGGTGGGTGAGGTAGTTTCTCACACCTCCATCACCTGATCTTCTGACAACAGCTCCTCACCTCTGTACCTTAAATAAAGCTGTGTAAGCGCTAAAACATCTTTGCGGCAATAAACTTCTATGCGGTCTAGGTTCTTTTCTTTGTAATAGACCTGAGCGACCTGACTACCATCAATGTCATCCTTGGGCGTGGGAATCCCAAACGCTTTGGTGAGTAGTTTCAGCGAAGTATAACTCTTGTAATCCCCAAACTTCCATAGTTCCAGTGTGTCTAAATGACGTACTTCCCACGGCTTTTTACCTGCGATATTGAGAATTTCAGGAATGGGCACTCCATTGATCAGCAGCCTTCTGGCGATGTAAGGAAAGTCAAATTCTTTTCCGTTGTGGGCACACAACACATGGTGGCGTTCCTGGTAGTGGTTGTTGAGAAGGTTGCAGAAATTGCGCAGCAAGTCTGTCTCATCGTTGCTATAGAAAGAGGTGGATCGGAAAACCCTGTCGCCTTGCTTCTGGCGTAAAAAGCCCACAGAGATACAAACGATCTTCCCAAATTCAGCGTAAATCCCGGCACGTTCATAGGAATCCTCAAGGGAAATCTCCTCGCGCTGGCGCAAAAAACGGGTCTTATCTTCCCACAATTGCTTCCAATCTTCATCCAGCGTTTCAAAGTATTCCTCCGCGGGCACCGTTTCGATGTCCAAGAATAAAATGTGTTCAGGGTCAATGTGTTTCAACATGGTGGTCTATTTTATCATGACTCCCTCCGTGTTCAGCAATGGGATTTGACTGAAGTTAAGAGAATCTATACTACCAGAGACGAAAATGTACTTTTTATCGTGCAGAACTTTGTCAGCGTAGTAGCTCACCCAATATTGGTTGGTCATTGCAAAGACATCGGGAATGATGGACTCAATTTTCTTGAAAGTATTAGGCTCTATTTCGTCCAAGAAATGGCGTAACAGAGAGGTCTTTTTGTGCTCTCCTTTGATTTGCCCATAGCCCTCGGAACTAACCAAAACGCCCTCAATTTGTTTATCCTGGAAGTTGATTAGATAGACACTCCATTCTTGTTCATTCTCTTCATTTATTTCCGGCACTATTGCCACCGCAACCCCCTTCACTTTTGGGGGCTCAATGTCCTCCATCATAATTTCTACTTGTTTGTTGTTAATCTCACTGCCACATCCAGGTATTCATATACGCCAACTGGCATATTATCTTTCTTCTCTTCGCCTCTGTTGTGTCCCAGCCTTACCACCACCAAATTCAAATCTGGAACGCTCAAAATATACTGGCCGCGCATGCCCCTGCAAGAATGCACCGGGTATCCGTTGTAATGACCTAACCACCATTGATAACCGTAATGGGTAACGTTATTCCCTTCGGCATCTGGCCTGTTCACGGGCCTTACAGAAGCATCCACAAAATCCTCGCTCAATAATTGTTGACCTTTCCAGTTTCCTTTGTGCTGATAGAGCAACCCAACCCTGGCAAAGTCTCTTGCCGTGGCATACACGGCTGAAAAGGCTTTTTCCATACCGTCTTTGTGATCCAGATTCCAATAGGCAGTTTGTTCCGCTCCAATTGGCGACCAGATGTTTTTACCGAAATAAGTGGACAGAGGTTCACCAGTGACTTTTTGTACAATCTCAGCTAGAATCACAGTATTTCCACCTTCATATTTCCACAAGGTGCCGGGTTCAATGCTTACGTGGAAGGGTTGGGTGAGTGCTAGCAAGTCCTTTCCGTAATAGGCCTTTGCTTGGTAGCCAAATGGATTCGAATAACTCTCGCCAAAGTCAATACCGCTGCGCATTTGCAACAAATGTTTGACAGTCAATAATGTGTCCAGACCTTGATTGAATTGAGGCAAATAGTCTTGAACGGGAGCCT
The DNA here is from genome assembly GCA_964553485.1 of uncultured Comamonadaceae bacterium. Lineage (GTDB taxonomy): Bacteria > Bacteroidota > Bacteroidia > Flavobacteriales_D > Sanyastnellaceae > CAZKMC01. The sequence goes on along the minus strand of CAZKMC010000069.1, from coordinate 6,674 downwards.
CAATATCTATTAACCCTTTATTCACCGCCACGCCCACCGCCATAGCCGTAAAACTCTTGGCCATAGAAAATGAATTGAGCGTGGTTGTTGGGGTTGTGTTGTTCCAATAATGCTCAAATAGTAACGAGTCTTGGTGGATCACTAAAAACGCCTCAGTTTTCCAAAAAGTGGCCATTGAATCTTCACTAGAGGTCAGTTCCAAAGTGCCATAGGCAGCAGACGTGTTCCAAGGGTGTGGTTGGGTAGCAGGAATTTTTCGAAGATTGAACCCTCCCATATCGTCAATGTCGGGACGAGATTTACCGATGAGGTAAGTATGCCGCAGCCCATACAAAATGTGTGCATTTCCCGTAAGAAAAAGCAGTAGCGACGCAATAGCCAGAATGCTGAGGACTCCTAGAAGTAGTCTTTTGAGGCGGGCGCCAACAGTTCGTTTTGCCATATCCGAAAGCTAACAACTTTGGAGATAACGTTTTAGCTAAAAATGCAGTAAAAGAAGGTATGCGAATCGCTTTTTCTTTGACTTGCCTCATGGCGTTGACTCAGGTGTGCTCTTCCCAGCAGACCACACTTTCTATTGCTCAGACCTATTTTCAAGAGGGTAAATATGAATTAGCCTTGTCTGAATTGGACAGGCCATCTTCGCCTGATGACATGTTTTTGATGGCAGATTGTTTTCATAAAATGGAACAATTTCAAGAAGCGTTAGAGGCATACAATGAAGCGGAGTCTTTGGGCTACGCCGAGGAGAGTTTACTTCTCCACCGCGGAATCTGCCGCGTATCCATTGCGGATTTCGAGCGCGCAGAAACAGACCTGCTCACTTATTTTCACGCAAATCCCGAAGACGAAAAAGCCCATTACTACCTAGGTGTCATCGATTATATGCTTTACAACAACCGAGAGAGCATGTTCCACCTCAACCGCGCTATCCAAATCAACCCTGATTACATGGAAGCCATCTATTTGAAAGCGGCCAATTTAGCCGAGATGGGCAAGCATGAAGACTCTATGGAAGCATTTGCGAAATGCGATAAGCTTCGCCCAGAGTTCTCCATTACAAAGTTGAATATGGCGGTGAACTACATTGAAATGAAGGATTACTTCAATGCGGAAACTTTGTTGACCCAACTTATTAATACAGATGCCGATTGTTTGGCCGAAGCCCTGTATTATCGAGGATGGATTTATTATGCTCAAAGACAGATGTCCAAAGCCTGTGAAGATTGGTTTGCAACTACCAAATTGGGACATTTTGAAGGAACGAATAGCTATACTGAAGTATGCGAGAATAAAAGTAAAACTAAACGCAAGCAACACACCATTGTTGCCTTCTAAGGCTTGACCTCGTCGTAGTCAAAAACATTAGCAAGATTCACGCGCAATTTTGCCTTGACCTCTTCCATATTCAAAGGTCGGCCCAATTCAACTTCCATGCTGGTGACAGCTTTGTCATCAATCCCACAAGGGACGATCAAATCAAAGAAACTCAGGTCAGTATTGACGTTGAAAGCAAACCCGTGCATGGTTACCCACCTGCTACATTTGACTCCTAGCGCTGCGATTTTTCTTGCCTTTTCAGGGTCTTCAGGATCCAACCATACACCAGTAAAACCGGGATAACGCACACCGTCAATGCCGTATTCTGCAAGCGTAAGAATGATTGCCTCTTCTAAAAACCGCAGGTATTTATGGATGTCTGTAAAGAAGTGATCTAAATCAAAAATGGGGTAGCCCACAATCTGACCTGGCCCGTGGTAGGTGATATCTCCTCCTCGGTTGATGGGATAGTAGGTGGCTCTTTTAGCGGCTAGTTCCTCAGGCGTTGCCAATAGGTTGGCAGGGTCTCCACTTTTACCCAAAGTAAACACATGTGGGTGCTCCACAAACAGCAGATGATTGGGTGTCTGAACCCGATTTTCTTCTTCTGCATTGCGGTTATTGATTTTAGTCTGCACAATGCCACCAAAGAGTTCTTCCTGGTAATCCCAGCAAGCTTTGTAATCCATTCTGCCTACATCCTGAAAGTGGACTTCTCTCACGAAATTTTACTCAATTCGTTTTTCAAAAAATTGATGCTGTCAATAGAAACAGGATTGACATTGGCTTTTTCAGCTACTAACAAAGACAACCAATCTCCAAGGTGAACCAAGTAGAATAGGTGCTCAGCCCGAGTGGTTCCCTGTGCCATAACTTCTGCAATGGCGGAAGTCTTTCGCTCAAAAAGCCCTCTGGTGATTTCCATCCGTTTCAAGGTACGGGGATTGTCTGCAGGAGTTTGAAGCATCAAGACAGCTATGGAGTCATCGGCTCCTTCCCAGCCCACTAATTCATTGTGGTTCATCTCTGGAAAGACGTGGTGCCAACAAAGACGTTTCGCGTTTTCATTGATTTGTTGTCTCCATCTTACAGCTAATCCTTCCATGCGGGCTTCTGCATAGATGACGGGAATTTTGGATAATAGGGGCACGGCTAATTCCTCGGCTTTAGCCACAATAGAATCTTGAAGCTGACGTAAAAAGGCAGGTATAGTTGCCAATTCATGTATCAAGCTGTCTTTGACCAGGCCAAAATGATTTAGCAAGAAAAGCTGTTCTACTACAGAGTACCCAAATTGAGAGCGAGGAGGATTTCCACCAGCGATTTCAATACAGGCGAAACCGTGTTTTTTAGCAAGCTCCAGCACTCTACCACCTGAAGTCACACAGGCAACTTGAGCGCGGTTTTCAATGGCCTGTTCCATGGCGCTTATTGTTTCCTCTGTGTTCCCAGAATAGCTGCTAATAACTACCAAAGTGCTCGCGTTTACGAAAGCAGGAAGGTCATAATCGTTGTTGGTAATGATGGGCACATTGCATTGATCCTGAATCAGTTGAGCAACTATTTTGCCTCCAATCCCAGAACCGCCAAGTCCACTAATGACTACGTTTAAGATATTCCCATGAAGTTTTGGCAATGAAGTAGCCCTGCCGATTTTAACGGCTTTTTCGATTTGATCCGGAAAAGTTTCAATGAGTTTGCGCATCCTGATACTGGGTTTGAAGCGCTAAGGTACGGAGGATGAAGCACAGAGCCGAGAAGCCCATGCATTTTTGACAATTCGTTAACGGATTAGCGTTACGTGACCAAGGTACTTATGCAGTTCTTGGGTAGCAGCATCTTTCAATACCAGTCTGTAGCTATACACACCATCTTGGGCAAAATGTCCTCCCTGTTGAACTTGTCCAATCCAGACTTCCTGTGGATTGTCGCTAGAGAATACGATCTCTCCCCAGCGGTCGAATATCAGGAAGGAATACTCAGTTACATCCATACTAAATACAGGGAAGAAGGCATCGTTTAAGCCGTCATTGTCTGGCGTAAAAGCGTTTGGCACAAAAACGAGCAAGTGAGGGTCAACCGTAACGTTCAAAGTGATACTATCCTGACAACCAAATTCGTTTGTAACAATAAGCTGAATCGGATAATTTCCCGGGCTATTATAGGTCAGTTCAAATTCTGGCTCAGTAACAATGTTCCCCTCTGGAAGCAAAAATTCCCAAGAAACAGCCCCAACACTTTCATCCGTAATTGTGATAATAGGATCTAACACATCTGGAGTTTCTGGGTCAAAAGAGAAATCTGCTACCGGGGTTGGATATAGCTCCACAGCGCCAACTGCCAAAGTATCTGAAATACAACCATTGGCTGAGGTCACGAACAATTGAATGTCGTAAATTCCAGCCTCTTCGGGCACCAATACTCCATTGGATTGACCAGAGAACAAGTAGCCATTTGCGTACCAAGACCAAGACACAATACTGGTGCCTTCCGCAGTACTCATGTCTTCGAAAATCACCGCTCCAAGGTCACATCCCGCAGTTTCAGATTGAATGAAATCAACAACTGGAGCAGGGAAAATCTCAAAAGATTGTGTCAACGCAGAAACACAACCTTGGTTGGAAGTTACTTCTAGGGTGAGGTCATAATTTCCGACATCTCCAAAAGTGTAAGAATATATTGGGCCATTTTGAGTTCCAGAGTTTGAATTGCTCCATTCAAAATTGTCGATGGAACCAGAGGGAATAGTTGAAGTGCTTTGCACAAGGGCATCGTCTCCAAAACAAAGGTCATCAGCATTGAAAGAAGGCTCCGGCAATGGATAGACATCTACAAACTGCGCAATAGAATCCAGACAGCCTTCATTTGAACTCACCACCAAGGTCACAGGATATGTGCCCCAATCATCAAACAGATAGGAGGAGAGGGTTGCGTTGGACCCAGCCGATGTTCCATCCACATTCCAGTTCCAAGAAATGGCATCACCACCAAGAACTTCAGATTGATCTTGAAAAACAAAAGGAGTGTTCAAACACTGATCTTCAAAAGAGAAGGCAGCGACAGGAGCCGTCAATATCTGCACAGATTCCGTGAGCGTTTCGCTGCAACCAGCCCCACTTGTCATGGTTAATGTTAGTTCATATTCGCCAGGGAAGTCTGGGGATAATGGGTTCGGCTGAACAAGGCCTGAAGTTCCCATTGTTCCAAAATCCCAATTAGCTGATTGTAAACTACCCTGAGGAATTGTACTTGTGTTTTCCACAATCAAATCTGGGCCAAAGCACATATCCTCAGCTACAAAACTCAATTCAGGAGTTGGATTAACAGAGATTGAATTGTTAGCACTTGCGCTGCAATTATTGAGATCAGTATAGGTATAAGTGACAGAATAGGCGCCCCATCCAACAGAAGGGTCGAATTCAGTTATTTCTACGTTTTCATAATTAAAGACTCCTCCCAAGGGAGTTCCTCCGTCTAATAATAACGCGATATCATTGGTGCACAAAGCAGGGAAGTTGCTCAATGCCACCACCGGCAAATCATTGATTAACACATTGGCAGTGTCTGCAGAGATACAGCCGTTCAAATCTTCAAAAGTATAGACAACTTCATAGCTGTTGTTAGGCGCCATGCTCGGATTAAACCAAGTAGCGAGGTCCCCGTCAATTGAATAAGCGCCAACTCCATCCGTTGGGCTTCCGCCGTCTAAAACAAACTCATCATCTTGGTAACAAACTTCTGCGGGAATGGCCAATGCGACAATTGGTAGTTGATTGACAACCACAGTAACTTCCTGTTCGTATTCACAGTCTTCATAAAAACCAGTGACAATCAAAGTAGTAGTAACTGGTGGTTCTAGTTGGAATTCTTCAGGAGCCAATTCAGAAACATACGTGTAGTCTGACCAAGAATAGCTGTCAGCGCCATCCAAGGTTATGGTCTCATTTTCTCCAAAACAAATTGGCTCTGGAACACTAGCTTCAAAAGTGAACTCTTCTACAATTACGAGCTCTTCACATTCTATAAGTACGGCACAACCGTTGACGTCTTCCATTATGAGTGCCGGACAATATTCCCCTGGGGTATCATAGGTGTGGGTCGTACTTGTGCCCCCATTAGGGTTGCCGAAACCATCGCCGAAATCCCAGAAGTAGTTGAATGAACCGTCATTCGTGTTAAACACCTCAAAGCTTGTTTGGAAAGGCGCGCAATTCACGGCATCCAATTCAATCGAATACGGACCTACTACATCAGCAAGGTTGAAAAGGTCATCGATGTAGGTAGTGTCTGCACAGCCAAGGTCATTGGTTACTATAAGTTGCACATCAAAAACACCGATAGGATAGGTATGGAACACGGAGTTTCCTGTTGCTCCTTGGCCATCTCCAAAGCTCCACTGGGCGCTCACCACATTGCCAATGGAGACGTTCTCGAATTGAACGCCATACAAACAATTGTTGATGTTGGATGTGTAGTCAGTAGCAGCTATTGGGCTGTTGATGTTTACCAAATTGCTTTGACACACAGTTTGTACACAACCAGCTGAGTTTTCTGCACTTAGACAAATACTGTAGGCGCCATTATTTTCATAAGTGTGAGATGGATCTGATTCTGTACTGGTGTTATTTGCCCCTGAAACCGGATCTCCAAAGTCCCAGGAATACCCAACAATGTTGCCAATAGATTCATTGAGCAATTCAACGGCCTCATTTTCACAATTTGGATTTACTGTCAATGAGAAAGCTGGAATTGGGGGTGGAACAATTGGAATTTCGGTAGTTACTACTGATGAACAACCACTCACATCCTGCGCGCTAAATGTAGCAATGAAGGTAGTGTCCCATGGAGCAAACCACTCATTGACTGGATTTAGTTCTGTGGAAATAGTGCCGTCAGAGAACTCCCATTCCCAAGATGCAAGTCCTGTTCCGGTTGGCTCGAAACCTACTACAACCCCATCGCAGGACTCAATAATGTTCACGTCAAAAGCCGCAAAGAGCAAATCGTTGTACACGGAAATCACATCGGAATAGGTTGTGCTGTGCGCACACCCGCTCCAGTCAATTACATTGACCGTTATGTCAAACGTACCGCCTTGGGTATATTCAACAAAGGGCAAGAAGTTGGCATAGAAGGTATAGTCTTCAAACTCAACAGTGCCGTCTGGGAAGTAAGTATAGGTGTGCCATTGATTAAACCCTGGCATCCAATCGGAAACAAGGGTGACACCATTTCCAAAATCAACTTCCCAATGCTCATAGGCCGTTAAAGCACTTGAGTTAAATCCAACGTTCAAAGGAGGACAACCAGAAAGTGGCCAATAGGAAATAGGCACATCAGACTGGGTGGCATCG
>CAZKMC010000068.1:0-11621 GCA_964553485.1 uncultured Comamonadaceae bacterium | reverse complement strand
TTAGATTATTCCGGAGGACTCAACGGAAAAGGTTTTGTTTTCAGAAACCCAAATGCCAACCGAACATGTGGTTGCGGTGAAAGTTTTTCAATCTGATATGGCGTACGAAGAAGATGAATTGTTAGAAGAAGTCACTGGTAAAGAATATGCTTATGGCTTTACCACCAATGTTGAATCCGACAAAGCCCCCCCCGGACTCAATGAGGATATTATTCGGTTGATTTCATCCAAAAAAAATGAGCCCGAATGGATGCTTGAATGGCGTTTAGATGCCTTCAAAAAATGGCAGGAAATGGTGGAGCCTAAATGGGCGCATTTGCACTACCAAAAGCCCAATTTTCAAGCTATTTCCTATTATTCTGCTCCAAAGAAAAAACCCACTCTCAATAGTTTGGATGAAGTAGATCCAGAGATGCGAAAAACCATGGAGAAATTGGGGATTTCCATGGAAGAGCAAAAACGCCTAACTGGTGTCGCGGTAGATTTTGTAATGGACAGCGTTTCAGTAGCCACCTCATTTAAGGCGAAGTTGGGGGAGTTGGGAATCATTTTCTGCTCCATGGGAGAAGCCATTCAGGAACATCCGGAATTGGTGAAAAAATACCTCGGCTCTGTGGTGCCAAAAACAGATAATTTCTACGCCGCTCTTAACTCTGCGGTTTTTACAGATGGTTCTTTCTGCTACATCCCAAAAGGATCTAGATGTCCCATGGAATTAAGCACCTATTTCAGAATCAACGAATCTGGCACAGGTCAATTTGAGCGTACCCTAGTCATTGCTGACAAAGGAAGTTATGTGAGTTATTTGGAAGGCTGCACCGCTCCGCAGCGAGATGAAAACCAACTGCACGCTGCAGTGGTTGAACTCATTGCACTGGACGATGCAGAAATCAAATATTCGACCGTCCAGAACTGGTATCCCGGAGATGAAAACGGAAAAGGTGGAGTGTTCAACTTTGTGACCAAGCGTGGTATATGCGAGAAAAATGCCAAAATCAGCTGGACACAAGTAGAAACAGGAAGCGCTATTACTTGGAAGTATCCAAGTTGTATACTGAAAGGGGATAATTCAGTTGGAGAGTTTTATTCAGTTGCTGTTACCAACAAAATGCAACAGGCGGATACGGGAACGAAGATGATCCACATTGGGAAAAACACCAGTAGCACGATCATCTCTAAAGGAATTTCGGCGGGAAAAAGCCAGAACAGCTACCGTGGATTGGTGCAGATCAACAAAACTGCCCACAATGCAAGAAACTTCTCGCAGTGTGATTCGCTCTTGATGACAGACACATGCGGAGCTCATACCTTCCCTTATATCGAAGTCAAAAACAAGAGCGCGAAAGTGGAGCACGAAGCCACCACATCCAAAATTGGAGAAGACCAGATCTTCTATTGCCTTCAACGTGGAATTGGCGAAGAAAAAGCAATTAGCCTTATTGTGAATGGGTATGCAAAAGAAGTGCTGAACAAACTCCCAATGGAGTTTGCTGTAGAAGCGCAGAAGTTGTTGGCCATTTCGTTGGAAGGAAGTGTGGGGTAGAGAGACTTGAGTTTCGAGTGTGAGTGTGAGTGTGAGTGTGAGTGTGAGTGTGAGTAAGTTTAAAATTGAAGGTTTAAGGCTAAAAGCCTAAGGTTCGAAACTTTTTTAAGTGCGTCCGTGAATTTGCGCTCTACAAACATAAACTAGCGGCACTAAGGAGGAAAATGAATGCCAAGGTTTATTGATGTTTGTTAAATGAACAAATGATATGAAGACCTTAGAATTTGGCAAGAAGGAATGGAAATAGTAATTGACACATCCGCCGCTTGCAAGAATAAAAACGGTGAGTTTGATTTCAACTTAAAGAATCAATTGAAAAAAAGTGCGGTATCTATTGTGTCAAATATTGCAGAAGGATTTGAAAGAGAAACAAATAATGAATACTTGCGATTTCTTTATTATTCCAAAGGGTCAGCAGGTGAATTAAGGTGTCATTTTCGAGTAGCATCAAGGCTTGGCTTTATTGCACTTGAAGAGTCCAAAATAATTGAATTGAAAATAGAAAAACTGTCGAGAATGATTTCAAATTTGATCAAGGTTATAAAGCTTTAAGCCTTGAACTTTTGACTTTCAATAGCAAATAACTAAAAGAATGAGCAGTCTTATTAAAATATCAAACCTCCACGCCTCTATTGAGGACAATCAAATCCTAAAAGGACTTTCACTGGATGTGAAGCCGGGAGAAGTGCATGCAATCATGGGGCCGAATGGCTCTGGGAAAAGCACGCTCGCTAGTGTGTTGGCCGGACGAGAAGATTTTGAAGTTTCTGAAGGAACTGTGCTGTTCAATGGCAAAGACTTGCTTGCCATGTCTCCCGAGGACCGCGCTAGAGAAGGTGTGTTTCTGGCGTTCCAGTATCCAGTTGAAATTCCTGGAGTAAGCAATATCAACTTCCTTCGTGCTGCCTTAAATGAAATCAGAGAATACCACGGAAAAGAACAAATCTCTGCCAAGGACTTTTTGGCCTTAGTTAAAGAAAAGTCGAAGTTGGTTGAGTTAGATGGAAGATTAACCAACCGCTCAGTCAATGAAGGATTTTCCGGAGGAGAGAAAAAACGAAACGAGATCTTCCAAATGGCCATGCTTGAACCGCAACTTGCCATTTTGGATGAGACTGATTCAGGCCTTGACATCGATGCACTTCGAATTGTTGCAGAAGGTGTAAACTCTATGCGCAGCAAGGACCGCTCGTTTATCGTGATCACTCACTACCAACGTTTGCTTGACTACATAGTTCCAGACTTTGTGCATGTCTTGTACAACGGAAGAATTGTAAAGAGTGGCACCAAAGAATTGGCGTTGGAGCTTGAAGAAAAAGGATACGATTGGATCAAAGAAGAAATTACAGCATAATGCAGATGGAAACGTTGAGTTACATTTCAGAAAAGACCCAATCCTTTCTGGACCGCTTCAAAGATCACCCGCATCAGGGCCCTTTGAAAAGCGCCCAAAAAGCACAAGAAGAAGCCTTGGGCTATTTGCAAATTCAGGAAGCACCCACCACCCGCTCGGAACGCTGGAAATATTCTCGGATAGCGAGGATTCTGAATGGCGAATGGACTATTGGAAAAGCCGATGCCCCTTATAATTTGGACGCATCTAACATCCCAGAATTTGACGGTTATTCAGCCGTTTTTATCAACGGAAATTTCAATGCCGAAGCAAGCAAATTACCTTCTATCACTGGTGTTTCCATAATGCCAATGTCAGAGGCCGTTACCCAACACGCCGCTACACTTGAAGACAAATTTGCTTCGCTATCAAATCATCAAAGAGAATGGTTTGAAGCTCTCAACACCGCGTATGCCAACAATGGCCTTTTTGTCCACGCGGCCAAAGGAACAAGCCTCGATAAGCCCCTTCGCATTCTGCAGATTTCTTCTGGCACAAATGTCTGGAGCCAAGTAAGACACTTCGTGATGATTGAGGAGTCTTGTAAGCTTGAATTGGTACAGCATACAGTACTGGAAAAAAGCGGAACTGCCTTTACAAATGGTCTTACAGAAGCATTTGTCTCGGAAAATGCTTCTTTGCGCATTACACAAATTCAAGACGAAACAACCGGAAGTTTTGCGGTCAATACAACTTGGATCAAACAATTGCGTGATAGCCGAGTGACGGTAAATACCATGACCCTTGATGGAGATTGGGTCCGCAATGACCTGAACATTCTTGTAGATGGAGAAAACTGCGAAACCCATATGAATGGTGTGTACATGCCTCGCGAGAAGCAACACGTAGATAACCACACAATGATCGATCACTTAAAGCCACATTGCACGTCATATGAATTGTACAAAGGCATTGTGACCGACAAAGCAACAGCGGTTTTCAACGGGAAAGTATTTGTCCGCCAAGACGCTCAGCTCACCAATGCATTTCAGCAGAATGCCAACATCCTTCTGGATGATGACGCTACGATGTACTCAAAACCGGAGCTCGAAATTTATGCCGATGACGTCAAATGTAGCCATGGTTCTACCACTGGTCAATTTGACGAGGAGGCAGTATTTTATCTCAGAGCAAGAGGTTTAGGCGAGCTTGCGGCAAGGAAATTATTGGTCTCCGCATTCGTAAGCGAAGCACTGGAATTAGTTGAAAATGAGGCATTAGAAGCTTACATTACAGAAAGACTAGGAATTCAACATTGATTCCATGAACACAACTCGCCTGGACAAGCTACTGCTGGAAAAAGGCCTGGTAACTAGCAGGCACAAGGCGGAAATGCTCATTTCAGACGGTGGCGTTCAGGTAGATGGCACGCTCATCACCAAGCCGGGAAAAAAATTCAATCCAGAGGCGGAAATTGTCTTGCTCAAAGAGCCCATGCCCTGGGTTTCTCGCGGGGCATACAAGCTCTTGGCCGCTTTGGATGCATGGAATGTAGAGGTCCAAGGGAAAAACTGCCTGGACATTGGCGCTTCTACGGGTGGTTTTACGCAGGTTTTGCTATCGCGAGGAAGTATCCATGTAACTGCTATTGACACCGGCACAAATCAGTTGGACGATTCGCTCCGCCATCATCCTGACATTTTGTGTCTGGAGAATCAAAATTTCCGACACCTAAGTCCAGAAGATTTACCGCATCGTTATGAGATTGCAGTGATGGATCTCTCTTTTATCTCATTGAAACTGATCTTGCCATTGGTGCCTGCTTTTCTCACACCGACCGCACAAGTTATTGCGCTCGTGAAACCACAATTTGAAGTGGGAAAAGAGAATTTAGGTCGGGGGGGCATAGTAAGAAACGAACGGCACAGAATTAAAGCGCTCGAAGGAGTCAAACAATGTGCTCTTGACCTTGGTTTTATTCTTGAAGGGAAGATTGACTCTCCAATCAGCGGAGGCGACGGCAACCATGAATACTTGATACAACTTAGATGGAAAATATAGTGCCCAGTGCAAACGCTTTGAACATCACTCGGATACGGCAGGATTTCCCAATCCTTCACCAGGAAGTGAATGGCCAACCCTTAGTCTACCTAGACAATGCTGCCAGCAGTCAAAAGCCTATTGCCGTAATTGAATCCATACGCGAATACTACATGCACACCCATGCAAACATTCACCGGGGTGCGCATTATTTGGCACAAAAAGCCACTACCGCTTATGAGGGCGGAAGGGAAAAAGTAAGAGCACATTTGAATGCCTCTTCAGTGCAGGAAATCATTTTTACTTCGGGAACTACGGATGCCATCAATTTGGTAGCCCAGACATGGGCCCGACAAAACATTACCGCCGGCGACCGTATTTTGGTCAGTGCTCTTGAGCATCACAGCAATCTTGTGCCTTGGCAAATGGTGAGTGCCGAAAAAAGAGCTCACATTGATGTGATTGACCTGAATGAAGACGGTTCTTTGGATCTTGAATCCTACAGAATATTGCTAGAAAAAGCTCCCAAGTTGGTTGCCTTCAACCATGTGAGCAACGCCCTTGGAACTATCAATCCCGCGAAAGAAATGATTAGCATGGCGCATGCGGCAGGAGCTAAAGTACTGGTGGATGGCGCTCAGGCAATGCCACACATGAAAGTAGACGTGCAAGATCTGGACGCCGACTTTTATGCTTTTTCCGGACACAAAGTATACGGTCCCACTGGCATCGGAATCTTATATGGAAAAGCAGCGATCTTAGATAAAATGCCGCCTTATCGTGGTGGTGGTGAGATGATCAAGTCAGTTAGCTACGATGGGTTCACTGTCAACGAACTTCCTTATAAATTTGAGGCCGGAACCCCGCACATTGAAGGTGGAATAGCCTTGGGTGTTGCTTTGGATTATGTGAACCAATTGGGACTTGAAGCCATTGCGAAACATGAAAATGAATTGCTCAAATTGGCAACATCGAAGATCACAGCAATGGATGGAGTTCAAATCTATGGCACCACCCCGCACAAAGCAGGAGTGTTGTCGTTTCTTGTAGATGGCATTCATCCTTATGACCTCGGCACCTTGATGGACCAAATGGGAATAGCAGTGCGGACAGGCCACCATTGTGCAGAACCATTGATGAATAAATTGGGCATTACCGGTACAGTCCGTGCTTCGTTTGCGGTGTATAACACGGCTACCGAAGTTGACCGTTTTGTTTATGCCCTGGAACGTGCGCTTCAAATGTTGCGTTGATTATATGTTCGAAAAAACAAAATCATATCTGACTTATTGTTGACTTGAACAAAAGCTCTCAATTATGAAAAAACTATGGATTCTGATAGGTGCCATGGCCCCTCTCCTCGGGCTGGAAGCCCAAACACTTGAAAGTCCCTGGATGGGAAGTCATTATTCCGTTTCTGTGGGCGGTGCAACGGATTATCACACGGACATGAGCATGAATTGGATGCGTGAACACACGGTGAATGAGCGCGACCTTCAAACTACCGTGACAGACGAAGAATTTGCCAATTATTACATCGTAAGTGGCGGAATATTTACGCTTGAAAAGTCCTATTTGTATGGCCCTACCCAACTTTCTGAACAATCTTTCAAACGTGAATTGCGCATTGGGGTGCGTTTGATGGTAGACCGTGAGGCGATGATAAATCATTACAAGGTAGATGAGCAGGAGGGTTATATTGACTCTGAAAGTTTGACCTTTTGTTTGCTTGATAATGAGCTTGGACTGGATGTGGCACACCTTTGGAAACACCAGGGTAAAAGCTTCTCGATCTATGGTGGAATTGGTGTGAACACAAGTGCCACTTTCAATCCAAAAATGCTCAGAATTACGCGTTCATTTCGGTATGTAACTGACACGGCCGGTCAGGTTTCTGAACCTGATCTTTCAGAACCTGAAACCACAGTTTATGACGCCAAAAAATCTGTATTTGCGCGCGTCCAAGCTCCTGTAGGTGTGGCGTGGAATCCAATTAAACGAGTTGGAATAGGATTGGAATATCGTGCCGGGTTTGGTGTTGAGCAAATCATAGGTGGCCATAATAATGTCCTGCCTTATAGCGCTCTAGTCAGCTTCCGATTGAGTTACTTTCTTAAGCAAAGTTTTTTGGGTTGAAAGAACCCAGCTTAATGTTTTTTGTTCCTTTTCAAAGGGTGTAAATTTAACGCATGACAGAAGTAGAATTGAGGCAGCAAGAAATAGTGGAAGAATTTTCCATGTTTGAAGATTGGATGCAGAAGTATGAGTATCTCATCGAATTGGGGAAAGACCTGCCGCTTATTGATGAGGCCTTCAAAATTGAAGACAACCTAATCAAGGGCTGTCAATCACGCGTATGGCTCCATGCCGATTACAAGGATTCCCTGGTTCATTTCACAGCAAACAGCGATGCGATTATCACCAAAGGCATGATTGCTCTTATGATTCGAGTGCTTTCGGGCCTCTCTCCCAAAGAAATTGCCACTGCTGATTTGCATTTCGTGAACGACATCGGCCTTACAGATCATCTCAGCCCTACCCGTTCCAATGGTCTCGTGAGCATGGTGCGGCAGATGAAGTTGCATGGGATTGCTCACGCAGGCTAGTGTGGAGTTAAAAGTTCAAGGTTTAAAATTGAAGGTTCAAGTCGCCGGTTGCAGCAGGGAGCGTTGAAAGCTGAAGGATTAAAGTTTAAGGTTAATCTCTCTTAAGTCAAATCAACAAAGACCAAAATACAAGCCCCAGAGGGGCGTATTATCAATAGCCTGGTCCGATAGGCCCGGAATAATATTCATTAGATCCATTTCCACGGTTCTCCCTGTGCCCATTTCAACGCAAATCAACAAAGACCAAAAAGCCCGATACAGGCGACCTTCTGCCAGCCTCGTGCGGGAGCTCGGGGAGGAGGGATAGGTTATCATGGTCAAATCGAATTTCACGGCCGGATGCATCTGACCCTACAACACACTCACGCTCCACACTCACTCTCAAAACTCCTCAAACTCAAGCCTGTCTTATCATAAATTCCGTTAAAAGACCCCTCGGTGCATGTTGCTTTCAGTAGTTTTCACATTAGATAAGAAAACCAACCACTATGACCAACAAGCACTTTATTGCATTCGCTGCTATCTTAGTCAGCTTCTCACTTTTTTCTTGTCTCTCTGAAACAGGCGCCACAACGCAAGTTCACACGTTAGACGAAATTCCTGTGCAAGCAGTTTTTGCCACTACCACGATGAGTGCAGAGAATGGCATTCAGTTTTCAGCTTCATCGGAATACGCAACACACCTAGCGGGAAATGATGATGCGGTTTACTTGGTGCTGACTGCTCAAGCCGGGACAATTAACACAGACGTACAACGCAGCCCACTCAACATTTCACTGGTTATTGACCGCAGCGGCTCCATGGAAAGCGAAGGCAAATTGGACTTTGTCAAACAAGCCTGTCAAACTGTAGTTCAAAATCTTGGAAACAATGATCAAGTTTCTGTAGTTAGCTATGACAGTTACGTGAATGTGGTAAGCAAAAGCGGGAAGGTGACGGATAAGGATCAATTAATTCGACAAATTGGAGGGCTAAGCTCAGGGGGTTCCACCAATTTAAGTGGTGGCATGCTTGAAGGCTATGCTCAAACAAAAACCACTTTGGCTGCTGAGCAGGTGAATCGTGTACTTCTGCTTTCGGATGGTTTGGCCAATCAAGGAATCACAGATCCCGGCGAACTCAATAAAATTGCTCAAACACAATTTGAAGAGCATGGAATTGGTCTTTCTACTTTTGGAGTTGGCTTAGACTTCAATGAAGACCTCATGACGAGTCTGGCTGAGAGCGGGACAGGGAACTATTATTTTTATTGAATCAGCTGATCAAATTCCAGAGATCTTTGCAAAGGAGTTGAACGGCTTGTTATCTGTAGTGGCTCAAAATTCTACACTTAACATCACCTTCCCAGCAAACTCCCTCTCTTTTGAACGTGCATTTGGATATCAAGCGGCTATCACTGGTAATAAAGTACAGGTGAGGTTCAACGACATTTTCGCCGAAGAAGAGAAGACCGTAGTTCTGAAATTCTCCAAAAAGGATCTCAACGAAACTGCCGATCTCAATTTTTCATGTGCGTTGCAATTTGATGACGTACAAGGCGGTTATCAGCGTCTGGCGCTTGAACAAGACCTTACAATTGGAGGCACAGACAATTTAAGTGTCTATCAAGAATCCAGAAACCCAAAAGCTACACGTGAGTGCATGCTGTTTGAGGCTAATGACCGCATGGAGTTAGCTATTAAAGCAGTAGATAGCAGAGAATATGACAATGCTAGAACTTATGCAGATGCCGGTATTGTCTATTTACAAACCGGAATCGAGAAATATGGTTCCAATGAAGAGCTCCAAGTTCAGCTGACCAATTTCAAAGCTTATCGCGCTGAGTTGAATGACATTGAAGCTAGGTCTGACATGGAGATGAAGTATATTCAGAAATCGAACAAAAGCTCGAATTATAGTTTGAGGAAGAAGAAATAAGCAGTTTGAAGATATGAGTCTTGAGTACCGAGTCTGGAGTTAGGAGTCTGGGGTATATAGTTTGAGTGTGAGTCTAGAGTGTGGCAATTTCAGTTTTAAGAATTGAGTTTGAAATAACAAACATTTCACACTCACATCGAAATTCTAGACTCAAATCTCTAGACTCGGTGCTCAAGACTGGATTTCCCCCATAAAGAAGGTTAATTACATGAGGTGGGTTGGAATTGGTTGATGAATACGGTTGAAAGCCCCTTAAAAGTTCGGATATTTGCATTCTGAAATCTAAGCTTCATGCTTGTGGCAATTGATAAACGCGCATTGGAAAAAACCGCGATCGAGGTGTTGAAGACCATCTACGATCCAGAGATTCCTGTGGACATATACGAATTAGGACTTATTTACGAAGTTAAGATCAATGATGAGGGCCATGCCCACATCCTCATGACTTTGACCTCGCCTTCTTGTCCCGTAGCGGAATCCTTGCCTGTAGAAGTAGAAGAAAAAGTGGTCACCGTAAAAGGAATTGAGACTGCAAAAGTTGAAATCGTCTTTGATCCTCCCTGGACTCAAGACATGATGAGCGAAGAAGCAAAGCTGGAATTGGGCTTCCTTTGATTCCCTTTGTGATACTTTAAGCTAATCCATTGCAATCAATTATCTTCACCTATTCATTTCTGAATCAGGTAAATCGCACACATTGACTGAAAAAAAACACATCGCCATTCTAGGCTCTACCGGCTCAATTGGTACACAAGCCCTCGAGGTAGTTTCTGAACAGTCAGATAAATTCCAAGTTGAAGTTCTCACCGCTCACCGCAATGCGGACCTCTTGATTCAGCAAGCCATTGCTTACAAACCAAATACTGTAGTAATCGGTGATGAGTCGAGGTACGAGGAAGTAAAAGATGCGCTGTGGGATCACGACATCAAAGTGTACGCAGGTGCCGAAGCCTTGGAGCAGGTTGTAGAAATGGAAGACATCGATGTGGTTTTAACTGCCTTGGTGGGATATGCCGGACTGAAACCTACTCTCAAAGCAATTGAAGCCGGAAAACCCATTGCACTTGCCAACAAAGAAACACTTGTTGTAGCTGGTGATTTGGTAACTGAGGCAGCAAGAAAAGCCGGCGTTAACATCTATCCCGTAGATTCTGAACATTCGGCCATTTTTCAGTGCCTTACCGGCGAATTCCACAACCCCATTGAAAAAATCATCCTGACTGCCAGTGGCGGTCCTTTCAGAGGAAGAAGCCGCGAAGAACTCGCAAATGTGACAAGAGCGCAGGCTTTGAAACATCCGAATTGGGACATGGGAGCTAAGATCACTATTGATTCTGCATCGATGATGAACAAGGGCCTTGAAGTGATTGAAGCTAAGTGGTTGTTCAACCTCAAGCAGGATCAAATTGACGTAGTGGTCCATCCTCAATCCATTGTACACTCCTTAGTACAGTTTGAAGATGGCTCCATGAAAGCTCAAATGGGACTGCCAGATATGAAGCTGCCTATTCAATACGCACTAGCATATCCCCAGCGTTTGGCAAACTCCTATCCCCGATTCAACTTCATGGATTATCCCTCCTTGACATTTGAAGCACCAGATTTAACCGCTTTTCAAAACCTTCAATTGGCTTTTGACGCGCTGAAGCAAGGAGGCAATATGCCGTGTGTGCTCAATGCCGCAAATGAAGTAGCGGTAGATCTTTTCCTCAAGGAAAAAATTGGCTTTTTGGAGATGAGTGATTTAATCTCCAATGCCCTTGCCCGTGTGGCCTTTGTGGCCAAGCCAACCTTAGATGATTATGTGGCTTCGGATGAAGAGGCGAGACGGGTTGTGCAGTCTGGAGTTTAGAGTCTTGAGACCTGAGTGTGGAGTGTGGAGTGTGGACGTTAGAGGTAGAAGGCTAAAAGTTTAATGTTCAAGGCTAGTTTTCTGCAAAAAAATCAACCAAGACCAAAACACAAGCCGCGGAGCGAGCGACCTAAGATTAGCCCCATGCGTAAGCTTGGGGAGGAGGTTTATTTGATCCGTTTCCACCGTTCATCTAGGCGCATTTCTAGCCAAATCAACCAAGACCAAAACACACGCCCCAGAGGGGCGGCAATATCATTAGCCCGTTACGTTAGGGCCGGGGGAAGGTTCATGGGTTATGAGTAAATACCTATTGGTAATGGAATAACC
>CAZKMC010000067.1:2890-11624 GCA_964553485.1 uncultured Comamonadaceae bacterium | reverse complement strand
CCATAAAGCATGTTGTTCCATAATACATTGGCATTTACATCTACTGTAGATGCATTAAAATCCGTTTTCGCCAACAAATTGGTCCTCAAAACAAGACTATTAGGCAATTGGAAGTCATAGCCTCCCATAAAGTAATAGTGTCTTGCCACAGTAATACTCATTTCGCTTAAGTCTGCTTCGGTTAAGTGTGTAGAGCTTATTCCTACATAATAGCTATTTGGCTTATAGTAGTATACTCCCAGGTTGAAGTCGAATGAGCTTGAAGCAGTAGTGTTGTTAGGTATAGCATTGTCATCTGCTACAGGGTCAATTGCGACCCAATCATTTCCTAATTTTTTTCCGTAGAATCCAAGTGCAAGACCAGCGCTAAAAATTCCACCTTGGGAATTTGGATTCGCATGGAAGGCATAAGCACCACGAAAAATGGTGTTTTGCTCCTGACCTAGTTTGTCGCTATAAAAAGTAAGTCCTAATCCGCCATGAATAGACTCTACAGCGCCGCTGTAGTTGAGCAATGCTGTCTTTGGTTGAGCATCAAGCCCACCCCATTGATCTCTGTAGAACATTGTAATACAATGGGAATTGTCGACACCTGCTGTGGCTGGGTTGAAAGACAACTTATCGTTGTACCACTGAGTAAATTGTGGATCCTGCTGCGCCTCCATGGCAACAGTAGCGCTAATAAACCCTAATAATATAAGGACTCTTCTCATTCGGTTTCCTTGTTGTTTGACAGTAAGTTGAGCTTTCCCTATGGTCTAGGAAAGTCGCTAATTTAACCAAAATTTAGAATTCGCAAAACCGAGTAAAATCAGGACTTGTATACAATTTTGCCTGTTTAATAGGTTGAAATTCACTGTGGATTGCAGCTATTTCCCGACAAAGTTGTCAAGAAGTAGCTGTGAAAAAATTAAGTGAGTTTTTGATAGGTACGCCACCACCGATCTGGCATCTCCTCATTTGTAGCACATTGATAATCAGCATATGTACATGGCACAAGATGGTGCCTTTCGTATTTGTTTTTACTACCTGCCGGGTAGGGCACATCCATCCACCATCGGTCTGACCTTGGTGATTTATAGAACACAAGCTGGTGCCCGTGTTTGCTCAAATCCACCATGTATTTGATGTAATCATCTTTGTTTCCGATTGGATAATCTTTCTTCCGAAGTTGGAATCCTTCCACGAAACACCAGATCATTTGCGCAATCAAATGTGCAGTAATTCCTGTTGGGTCCATTCCGGGATTGTACTCATAGATCCCGAATGCAGAAAGTTTGTCGCTCATGCCGGCATATCTTGCAATTTGACAAGCTTGATCGCCATAGAGCCCATTAGGGCCTGCCATTCCGCTACCTGGAGCATCCGAAGCCCGAATTGCCGAGATGTCGAAACTCACAATGTCTGCATTTCGAACAACTGGTTCAATGATTTGAATATCGCCGGCCACAACACCTAGACGGTGAAGGTCGAAATACATCTTCTCCATCAACTCAATTAGATCCTTGCCAACCAAGTAACGTTGATGTCCAATATTGCTGTAGTTGAAGAGGTAATTAGGGCTATGAAGTAAAACTTTATTGAGATAGTTTGTTGAAAGTGTCTCCTCGGGCGAAGCCCCAAAATCTAACCTTGCATCTACTGTGACTACATTTACGGTCTGCTCAAGCGCTTCATAAGCCATATAGGTGCCAAAAGTCAAATCCTGACTACCTCCAATTAATATAGGCAGACAGTTCTGACTTATTAGTTCTCCGCTAATGGTTTTCACGGCGGCATATGTATCTGAGATAGTAGCACCGGCCTTCACATTCCCTAAGTCGGCAATCACTGGGGGAATGTCAAAATTTGCAAGCTTGTACAGGTACTCTCTTATTACATCGGCACCATGGATGCAGCCTTGATTTTGAGGTGCATTCCGGTCTTCATCAACACCAAATATTGCAATCTGGCATCCAGCTAAATCTGGAAAAGATTTGCTCGTATGTACCTGGATGACCTCGTGCAGCATGTCAACACCATACTCTTCTTCCGGAAAATCAAGCTCAATAGGTTGAAGGAAATCCTGCAGACTCATTTCTTCTTTTTTCTTTTTGGTGGGTTCTTTTCGTGTTCTTCAACAAGCCCTTTTACTTCCTCATAGGTCAATGAGTGCGGCTCTTTGTCTTTTGGGATTTTGACATTCAGCTTACCGGCCTTGATGTAGGGTCCGTATCTACCTTCAAGTACACGAATTTCTGCATCTTCTTCAAATGTCTTGATGATGCTTTTTTGATCATGCTCTCGCTTGTCCTTGATTAATTGTACGGCTCTTTCCAGTGTGACAGTAAAAGGGTCATCTCCTTCATCAGCTTTCAGCGAAACGAATTTACTGTCGTGACGAACGTAAGGGCCAAATCGCCCGATGGCTGCCGTTACCACCTTTTCTTCAAACTCACCCAATTGTCTTGGGAGCTTAAACAAATCAAGTGCTTCTTCCAAAGTGATAGAAGTAATGCTTTGCTCTGCAAGAAGAGAAGCGAACTTTTTTTCTTCATCATCAGCCGCTCCAATTTGAACCATTGGTCCAAACCTTCCGATTCTTGCAATAATTGGTTTTCCGCTTTCTGGATGATCTCCAAGTGCTCTTTCACCGGTAGCTTTCTCTGAATGCTCAAGAGTTTCCTCAACGGAAAGATGGAAAGGCTTGTAAAAATTCCGAATCATGTCATTCCACTTCAAATCGCCATTGGCGATATCATCGAATTCTTTCTCGACAGATGCAGTGAAATGGTAGTCCAAGATGTCTTTGAAATTAGCAACCAGAAAGTCTGTTACAACAATTCCAATATCAGTTGGAAATAACTTCCCTCTTTCAGCTCCAGTATTTTCAGTGTTTGTAGCCGCAACGAGCTTGTTTTCCGCAAGTGTCAGTTGACGGAATTCCCGTGAATGTCCATCTCTGTCTTCCTTAACTACATAACCTCGCTTTTGGATGGTTGAAATAGTTGGAGCATAAGTAGATGGTCTACCAATTCCGAGCTCTTCAAGTTTTTTCACTAGGCTAGCCTCAGTATACCTCGGTGGATGCTGAGTATATCGCTCAGTGGCGTCCATTGTATTCAGTTTCAGCACTTCACCAACTTTCATAGGAGGCAACATTCCTTTTGTGGTTTCATCTTCCTCGTCATCTGTGCCTTCAATGTATACCTTCAGGAATCCTTCAAAAGTAATGACCTCTCCTTTTGCAACGAGTTGCTCTGAAGTGGTGTTTATGCCTATTGTTGCTGTTGTTTTTTCCAATTTAGCATCCGCCATTTGCGAAGCCAATGTTCTTTTCCAAATCAGATCATACAGGCGCTTTTCATTGCGGTCTCCCGATGCTTCTTTGACAGACATTTCAGTTGGTCTAATCGCCTCGTGAGCTTCCTGAGCACCTTTCGATTTACTGGCATATTTTCTTGTTTGGGCGTATTCTGGTCCAAACGAAGAGCTAATTTCATCGCGGGCGGCACTTAGAGCAAAATCACTAAGATTCACAGAGTCCGTTCTCATGTAAGTGATTAGCCCGCTTTCATAAAGTCTTTGAGCTACAACCATTGTTTGGCTCACTGAGAAACCTAATTTTCTACTTGCTTCTTGTTGAAGAGTTGAAGTGGTAAAGGGTGCAGCCGGGGACTTTTTTCCAGGTTTTGTTTCTAGATCCGCAATGCTATATTCAGCATTCACACATTTTTCAAGAAAAGCCTGAGCATCTGTTTCTTTTGCGAAACGTTTTGGGAGTTCAGCTTTCAGTTCGGCATTACCAACTTGAAAGATTGCAACAAGACGAAAACTTGAAGAAGATTCAAAGCCTTCAATTTCTTTTTCACGTTCTACAATGATTCTCACCGCCACACTTTGAACACGTCCAGCGCTTAAAGAAGGCTTTACTTTTTTCCATAAGACAGGAGATAACTCAAATCCTACCAATCTGTCGAGGACTCTTCGGGCTTGCTGCGCATTTACCAGATTCAGGTCGACTTTCCGTGGATTTTCGATTGCTCCGAGAATGGCGTTTTTAGTGATTTCAGAAAAAACGATTCGCTTAATTTTTGAATCATCCAGTTCCAAAGCTTCCGCCAAGTGCCATGAAATAGCTTCTCCCTCGCGGTCCTCATCCGTCGCTAGCCAAACAATTTGTGCTTCTTTCGCTAGTTTTTTTAATTCGTTGAGGAGCTTTTTTTTGTCGTCGGCAACCTGATATTCTGGCTCAAAATCGTTCTCGATGTCGATGGCTAACCCTTTGGTAGGCAGGTCTCTAATGTGACCGTAACTTGATTTAACCGTGAAGTCTTTTCCTAAATAATTTTCAATCGTCTTTGCCTTAGCTGGGGACTCTACGATGACTAAATTTTTCGCCATAATGTGTTTTGCTTGGGTGCAATAGTAAACCAATTCAAGCGATTGAAATTCCTAAAATGAGAAAACTATCACCACAATTGGAGGTGCAAATTAAGGACATTAAGGACCACCGATGCAAAACAAGTTTGTATCTATCATGTAAATGGCGACTGGAATTTTGTGAATGCGAGGACTTTTGGGGAGATATATAGTTAGGGTGTCAAATTGTCAGCAAAACGCATTTTCAGTACCTTTGCACTCTTCTAAAATATTCTGAAGAACAAACGCGTGGATTGAAAATGCAAGAGGAAAGTAAAGTAATTGATGAAGGCAGGCAAGGGGAGGCCATTCTGGCAAAGCCACCAGTGAAGTCGAATGGAAAAAAACTTTTTTTGGAGAGCTATGGATGTGCAATGAATTTTTCAGACAGTGAAATCGTGGTTTCGATTTTACGTAAGGAGGGATTTGCCACTACAAATGTTCTGTTGGAAGCAGATGTGATTCTGCTGAATACATGTTCGATTAGAGACAATGCGGAAGTGCGTGTTAAGAACCGCCTGAAGCATTTCAGAAAAATGAAACGGCAGAAGCCGTCCTTGATTGTGGGAGTTCTTGGTTGCATGGCCGAACGACTTCGCGAGCAGTTACTAGAAGATGAGAAGCTTGTAGATATGGTGGTTGGACCGGATGCCTATAGAGACCTTCCAAATCTTATTGTACAAGTTGAGGGAGGTCAAAAAGCAGTAAATGTTTTATTGAGCCGAGAGGAAACCTATGCGGAAATTAGTCCCATTAGACTTGATACGAATGGGGTCACCTCATTTATCTCAATCATGCGTGGGTGCGATAATATGTGTTCTTTTTGTGTAGTGCCATTTACTAGAGGAAGAGAACGCAGCAGAGATCCTAAGACAATAGTAGCTGAAGCAAAAGAACTTTTCGAAAATGGATACCGGGAGGTGACATTGCTTGGCCAGAATGTGGACTCCTATAAATGGAACCTGACCGCAAAAAGAGAAGTCAAAGACGGCAGTCAACCGACCGCAAATTTTGCACAACTGATAGCGATGGTGGCAGAAGTCCATCCGGATTTGAGAGTGCGCTTTAGCACCTCACATCCGAAAGACATGACTGATGAGGTGCTTCACACGATGGCGAAGTATGAAAACATTTGTGAGTATGTACATTTACCTATCCAGTCGGGTAATGACAATGTGCTCAAACGAATGAATAGAGGGTATACTCGTGAATGGTACATGAATCGAATTGATGCTATCAGACGAATAATGCCGGAATGTGCGATATCCACAGATATCATTTCTGGCTTTTGCGGAGAAACAGAAGAGGAACATGGAGACACTCTTTCTCTGATGAATGAAGTGGGCTATGAAATGGCCTACATGTTCAAATACTCTGAGCGACCAAAAACATTGGCAGAACGTAAGTTTGAAGACGATGTAGACGAACAAACTAAAAGCAGGAGACTTCAAGAAATTGTAGATGGACAAATGATTAATTCGTCGATTCGAACAAAGAAGATGGTCGGGAAAATATATAAGGTATTGGTAGAAGGAGTTTCTAAAAAATCATCCGCTCAGTTATATGGAAGAAATGGCCAGAATGCTGTAGTTGTTTTTGATAGGGGTGATGCTCAAATTGGAAGTTATGCGACTGTGGAAACATACGACTGTACTTCTGTGACTTTGCGTGGAAGACTGGTAAATGAAAAAATAACTGTTTAATGGACATTCAATCAGTAAAACAGCGCTTTGGGATTATTGGCAATTCAAGTTTGCTCAACCGGGCACTTGATGTGGCCATTCAAGTAGCTCCTACCAACATTTCGGTTTTGATTAACGGCGAAAGTGGCACTGGAAAAGAGGTAATGCCTAAAATCATTCACCAACTAAGTGCTAGGAAACATGGGCCATATATAGCTGTGAATTGCGGGGCAATTCCTGAAGGAACCATCGATTCTGAATTATTTGGTCATGAAAAAGGTTCATTTACGGGAGCTCATGAGGCGAGGAAAGGTTATTTTGAAGTAGCAGACAAGGGGACAATTTTCTTGGATGAAGTTGCAGAACTTCCATTGCAAACTCAGGTGAGATTACTTCGTGTACTAGAGACTGGAGAATTCATAAAAGTGGGTTCTTCCAAAGTCATCAAAACAGATGTGCGGGTAGTGGCAGCCACCAATGTGGAGTTTGGGAATGCCATTCGGAATGGGAAATTCAGAGAAGACCTTTACTACAGGCTTAATCAAGTGCCGATCTATATTCCTCCTTTGAGAGAAAGAAGAGAAGACATACATCTTCTGTTCCGCAAGTTCGCGCATGATTTCGCTGAGCAGTACCGTATTCCGGGAATTGAATTGACTCCGGACGCTGCCGAATTGGTTGTCAAATATCGCTGGCCTGGAAATATCCGCCAATTGAAAAACATTGTAGAGCAGATCTCCGTCATAGAACAAGACCGAGCAGTAGATGCAGCAACCATCATAAGTTATCTTCCTCAAGATAATATGAGAAGCCTCCCGGCAGTTGTTCCCTCCAAATCAGAAAAAGCTGAATATTCAGACAGAGAAATACTTTATAAAGTTCTTTTCGACATGAAAAGCGACTTGAATGATTTAAAGGAGCTGGTGCTGAAGCTTATTCATAATGATGGCCACTTAGATGCCACGGATAGCAATTCTGAGCTTATCAAAAAGGTGTTCAGCAAGGACGACGACCTCGGAATGAGTGGTTCGGTGCTTCGATTGCCAGCTTCTCAAAAAGCTGAGGACAATGGTTCATCACATACTTTGGAAGTTGAAGAATCTCTTTCGCTTCAAGAACGAGAGAAGGAATTGATTAAAAAGGCGTTAGAAAAGCACAAGAACAAAAGAAAATATGCAGCAAAGGAGCTTGGAATCTCTGAACGCACCTTGTACCGAAAAATAAAAGAGTATAGTCTGAAATGAAATTAATTACCCGTCAATTTCCGTTGTTTACCTTGTTGCTTGCGACCTTGCTGGTTTCAAATGGTTGTGGCGTGTATTCTCCATACGGGGCTCAGACTTCTGGCGCAAAATCGTTCTCAGTAGAATATTTCAAGCCGCAAACACCATTGGCCAGTGCCCAAATGGCACTGAACTTTACAGAGGCACTGAAAGATTTGATTCAGCGGCAATCAACTCTGGATTTATTGACAGAAAACGGAGAATTGCAGTTCTCGGGATTGATCACAAATTATGACGTACGCCCTGTTAGTGTGCAGAGCGATGAGACAGCCTCTCTAAGCAGATTGTCCGTTACGGTGAAATTGAAATATGTCAATACCTTAAATTCTGAGCTGGATTTTGAACGGAACTTCGCAAAGTTTGCAGACTTCGATAGCAATAGTGACCTTTTTACAGTTGAAGAAGGCTTGCTCTCAGAAATTAATGAGCAACTGACTCGTGAAATATTCAATGCAACACTTGGAAACTGGTAATGCACAAAGACACTCTCTATAAAGCCCTTCAGGAGCCGTATGACAATCTACCGGCCTTGCGGAATGAGTTGAAAGAACTCACTCAAATATATCCTTGGTTCCAAACGCCACATGTACTTTTGTGCAAGGCAGATCAGATTGCGGGACATCATGAGTATGATCAACATCTCAAACAAGCCGCCTTGTATTCTGTCAACAGAGAACGCCTGTATCAACTTATCATGCAAGAAAAGTTAGATGCTGCGATTGAGAGAATTGAGGCAGAGATTCAAACCATGGATGAGGTAATTGAGGAGCCTCAGGAAATGGAAGAAGCTCCTATTGAACCCTCTGAGCCAGTTACCACTGAAGCTGAAATTGTTGCTCCACTTGAGCCTCCATTGCCAATTGAAGAGCAAAAGATTGAAGAAGTAGTTGAGGGCATTCCGCTTCCAAAAGTAAAAGCGTCAGATTTTGACGAGTTACAAAGACAGATTCTTGTAGACGCGATCAGCAGTTCTATTGAAAAGGAAGTAGGAGAGAAGGAAGAGGTTTTGGGCTTTCAGCCCGAGGAAGAGTCTGAGGTCACTCATTTGGAAGAACCGTCTAATTCGTCTGAAATTGAGGTGCACACCATCTTCCAAACCGAAGTGGATGCCGAGGAGTTGTCGCCGTTCACAAAATGGGTCATGGAACGAGCGAAAAGCCTGAACTATGCTACAGATTTAATTGCGGTTTCAAAAGGAAAGAAAGAAGTTGAAGAGACCATTCCTCGGCCAAAGGCCAACCCACAAGAATTAATAGACAAATTTATCAGGGCTGAACCTAAAATTACTCCACGCAAAGTAGAGGAATATGAGGTTCCGAAGGTAATTGATGCTGGACTGTTAGATGATGATGCTTTCATTACAGAAAC
>CAZKMC010000067.1:1850-2880 GCA_964553485.1 uncultured Comamonadaceae bacterium | reverse complement strand
CAGAAACGCTCGCACAGGTGTATGCTAGACAGGGCAATGTATCCAAGGCAAAAAAGGCCTATAAATTACTTAGCTTGAAATATCCTGAAAAAAGCATTTACTTTGCAAACCAAATTAAAAAGCTGGATCAGCTTAAGCGGAAATAACTAAAGGAAAGAAAAGATGGGCATTTTTATTATCTCCCTGATATTGATTGTATGTTTCCTCCTTGCAGGAATCATTTTGGTTCAAAACCCTAAGGGCGGCGGACTTGCAACAGGATTTACAGGAGCGGCACAGTTTGGTGGTGTTCAAAAAACGACAGACTTTTTAGAGAAAGCAACCTGGTATTTGACCATTGCACTATTTGTGCTTTGTCTCGCATCAGCGCACTTTTACAATGGTTCTTTAGGAGATTCAGATGGATCTTTCCAGGAAGAAACTACCCTTCCAACCAATACTCAAGATGCAATTGAAGGTGCTCAAGGATTAGAGCCGCCAACGGAATGACATAATGTGCGTCCAATGCACAAGATTGAATGTCAGTATGTCACCATACTGACATTTTTTTTGTCCCAATATGAAGTATTGTCCTATTACCGGTGTCAGAATTCTATTGGCACGAAATCTGACCTGAGCGTAATAGCAAAATGAATTTTTAAACTTAAATCAATATTCAATATGTCAGTAAAAGTGAAACCTCTGGCTGATCGAGTTCTTGTTGAACCGGCCGCTGCGGAACAAACAACTGCAAGCGGGATCATTATTCCAGATACAGCCAAAGAAAAACCACAAAAGGGCATTGTGATTGCCACAGGTGCTGGGAAGAAGGATGAGCCAATGACTGTGAAGTCTGGCGATACTATCCTTTATGGAAAGTACTCTGGTACAGAAATCAACATAGAGGGAAAAGATTACCTCATCATGCGCGAATCAGACATTTTCGCCATCGTCTAAAGTTTGACGATATTTTTTTTTCATTCTAAAAATTAAAATTTAAGAATCATGTCAAAACAAATCACATTCGACATCGAAGCTAGAAATGCCTTGA
>CAZKMC010000067.1:238-1840 GCA_964553485.1 uncultured Comamonadaceae bacterium | reverse complement strand
AGACGCCCTTGCGAATGCTGTGAAAGTGACCTTGGGCCCTAAAGGCCGTAACGTTGTCATCGATAAAAAGTTTGGTGCTCCTTCCATCACGAAAGATGGTGTTACCGTGGCCAAAGAAATAGAACTAAAAGATCCTGTGCAGAACATGGGAGCTCAGATGTTGAAAGAAGTAGCTTCTAAAACTGCTGAGCTAGCAGGTGATGGAACTACTACTGCAACAGTTTTGGCTCAGGCCATGATTACTGCGGGACTTAAAAACGTTGCCTCTGGTGCAAATCCAATGGATTTGAAAAGAGGAATGGACAAAGCTGTAATTGAAGTTGTAGCTGAGTTGAAAAAACTTTCAAAAGAAGTTGGTAGCGACACAAGCAAAATTGAGCAGGTAGCTACTATTTCAGCCAACAATGATTCAGCAATTGGAAAGTTGATAGCTGTGGCCATGCAAAAGGTCGGCAATGAAGGAGTTATTACTGTTGAAGAAGCAAAAGGTACCGAGACAGAAGTGAAAATTGTAGAAGGAATGCAATTTGACCGCGGATATCTTTCTCCTTATTTCGTTACGAATCCTGATAAAATGGAAGTGGAATTGGAAGCTCCATATATCTTGATATACGACAAGAAGGTTTCAAGCATGAAGGATTTGTTGCCAGTGCTTGAAAAGACTGCACAAACCGGAAAGCCGCTTTTGATTATTGCAGAGGACGTGGACGGTGAAGCCCTTGCTACTTTGGTAGTTAACAAAATCAGAGGTTCACTGAAAGTTGCTGCTGTGAAAGCTCCAGGATTTGGAGATCGTCGCAAAGCAATGTTAGAGGATATCGCTGTATTGACTGGTGGAACTGTTATTTCAGAAGAGACTGGTTTGAAGTTAGAGAATGCAACTTTAGATGATCTTGGTACTGCTGAGAAAATCACTATTGATAAGGACAATACTACTGTAGTGAATGGTGCTGGAGTTAAGGCTGCCATTGATGCACGTGTAAGCCAGATTAAGGCGCAAATTGAAAGCACTACTTCTGATTACGATCGTGAAAAACTTCAGGAAAGACTAGCCAAGTTGGCTGGTGGTGTAGCGGTTCTTTATGTAGGAGCGGCTACAGAAGTTGAGATGAAAGAGAAGAAGGATCGTGTGGATGATGCTTTGCATGCAACACGCGCTGCAGTTGAAGAAGGAATTGTACCAGGAGGTGGAGTTGCTTACATCAGAGCTGCTCATACTTTGGATAAACTCCAAGGTGAAAATGCTGATGAAACTACTGGAATCGCAATTGTACGTCGTGCAATTGAAGAGCCACTTCGCCAAATCATCGCCAATGCTGGTGGTGAAGGAGCTGTGATTGTTCAGAAGGTACGTGAAGGCAAGGATGATTTTGGTTACAACGCAAGGACTGAAGTGTTCGAGAACCTCTACGAAGCTGGAGTAATTGATCCAACTAAAGTTGCACGTGTAGCATTGGAAAATGCTGCGTCCATTTCAGGAATGCTATTGACAACTGAATGCGTAATTTCTGATAGCGAAGAAGATAACATTCCAGCCATGCAAGGTGGTGGAATGCCAGGCATGATGTAATCAAGCCTAAAGTGATATTAAAAAGGCCATCG
>CAZKMC010000067.1:0-228 GCA_964553485.1 uncultured Comamonadaceae bacterium | reverse complement strand
CATCGAACGATGGCCTTTTTTTATTTCTGAATATTTCCTGTAAGCTCTTTGAAAACATCTTCTAGACGAATGTCCTCTTTGTTCATGGTAAGCACAGAGAGTTCATTTTGAACCGCCCAGTTGAAGATTTTTTGTCGGACTTCCTTGTCACCTTCTGTTTCGAGTAACCAGGTTTTGTTGCTCAATTCCTTTGCCGATTTTACTCCTGGAATGGAAGTTAACTGTTCT
>CAZKMC010000066.1:9111-11633 GCA_964553485.1 uncultured Comamonadaceae bacterium | reverse complement strand
ACCTTCAACCTTCAACCTTCAACCTTCAACCTTCAACCTTCAACCTTCAACCTTCTTCACACTCACACTCACACTCACACTCAAAACGGCCAACTCAAGACTGAAAATCGGGTTTTTCGAATTTCAATTGTATTGATTATGAACTATCTTAACCCTCATGCGACTACTCCTCTCATTTCTTTGCCTGTGTGGTGCATTGTCTGTCGGTGCACAACCGGGATTCTATTCAATGATCGATGATACCTGCGCCGCGGGTGGTGATATTCTCCGACCAACAAATTGGACCATCTATCAAACTGTAGAAAACACCTGGGACGGTGCACAAGACACCACTGTCTGTCCGTCATTTCTTTCTAATAGCGATATCGATCTGACGACCGTGGATGTGTTGCGACCAGTGTTTATTCGGACCGTTGATTGGTCTGAAGAATTGGACCCAAACCGCTTGTATTCGATCAATCTTTCTAGCGACTGGGGATGCTGGGATTTTGGGATAGAGATGGGCGATACGGAGTTTTGTAACAACGATTTTTGCAATGGGTCCATGGTGCGGATCCAGATTCCACCCGCTCCGGGTGATTCCGTGCCGGGGGTTCGGGTACATCAGCAGGAGTTCATCAATGCGCTCACTGATGAAGTGCAGTCTTCGAGTGATTATACCATGTGCTTCCCCAGCGAAAAATTCGAAGAACAAACCCTTAAAGAGGTCATTTTTAAATTCAACTTCATTGAGGGAATACCACAATTTCCATTGTGGTCACAGGGCCTAAATATGGCGTCTGAATCAGGCATTGGACAGGAACAGGTGGAGTGGTATCGTTGGCAACAGGATTCTTATCATTTTGAAAGTTGGGGAGAAGGCCCTAACTCCACACTCTTTTTGCATGAGGCGGAAGGTTATCCATCAATTGAGAACAAAGGCTATTTGGATTTTACCTTGGATCCTAACGTGGACACTGTGAGCAATGTGTATCTCTTTTTTGATGAATCCACAACTTACTCATTACAACCATTCACCTATTTCAGGGGAGGTCTTGTTGATGGGTCTGACAGCCTGCGACATACTTTGAATGTGATCAATGAAGGGGCGACAGTTTGCTTCAACGCATACATAGACGTCATCATCAACCGCGACTGGACCTACGAGCACCGCGGGGGTAAGTTGGAATTCCAGGGCGGACGGTCTTGTTTGCAGTTCAATGAAGGAGGGAAGTTCATCATCTCCAACAACAGCAAACTGGAGTACGGGATGTTCGGGAAAGGTATGCTGGCGCTGTACAACGGATGTCAGATCGATATTCAGTCGGGGTCTGAGCTGCTGATAAACAATACGGTCATTTTGGAAGACCACAACTGGGCGCCTTTGGGTGCAAGTATCGATGTGCCGTTGGTGGAAGGAGCCCGACTCACCTTTGGTCCTTACAGCCGCATTGAGAATTGGAGTACGGAAGAAGCCACGAAGCTGCGTGTTTTTATGCTCGGTGGACAAGTGGATTTGAGCGGGTTGAGTGAGGCGGATAAACAACATGTGAAGCTGATTTTTCCTGAAACAGCCGAGGATGAATTGGTCATTTTTGGCAACCCCGTGGTGGACGAACTCCACTTTTTCTGGCCCGCTCCAAGTGAAGAACCGATCTCTATTGAGGTCTATGATCTTTCTGGAAAAAGCGTGTTCAAAACGCTGCAAGAGCCATTGCCTTCTCAGCAACAAACAACGCCATTGGCGGGAATGTCCAGCGGAAACTATGTGGTAGTTGTGGGGCAAGGAAATGTATTGCGTACGGGACGTGTGTTCCTCGCGAAGCAAAAGGAATAAAAGATGAAAAAGCTAGGTTTAGTTCTTATGATTTGGGGTGTGTGCCTACAAGCTGAATCTCAAATTCTGCCAAATTTTTCTCTTACGGAGGAAGTAGAATGTAACGGCCAGACCTTGATGCAACCTGAGTCCTGGCGGGCGTATCAAACTTCGAATAATGAGTGGAACGGACCCATTGATTCAACTAGTTGCGTGGAATGGCTCAGCAACGGATTGAACCTTGCCGACGCAGATACTTCACGACCAGTTTTTATTCGGATGGTGGACACAGAGCCGATAGCGTTGGCGCCTGATTTTCTTTATGCGGTGGACCTTGGGCTTGACTCAAACGTGGAGAATTGGGGTTTTGATTTGGATGATGAGAGTTATTGCAATGACGGATTTTGTCATGGAACACTTGTAGAAGTAGGCATTCCACCTGCTCCTCAAGATACAATCGATCAGGCTTTCCGCACGCATTTTGCCGCTTTTCATTACGAGCCCGTGTTTGGAGATTTGCACGAACTGTGTTTTGCCACGGAGAATTTTGAAGAGCAAACTTTACAAGAAGTTGTGTTCAAGTTCATTCCCAATGATGCGGAGATCACGTTTTATGGGGCGTATCTCAATCTAGACTGGGACCAGATGGGCCTTACAGTGGATCAGGAAGATGTGCCTATGTATCAAGCTGGACCAGCGGATTATTATTTTGATGCATGGTCCTGGG
>CAZKMC010000066.1:5809-9101 GCA_964553485.1 uncultured Comamonadaceae bacterium | reverse complement strand
CTGGGGCATGAATAGCTATCTTTTCCGCTATCAGGATGAATCCTATCCTTCAGACACCACCATTTCTTTTGTTGAATTCACGCCATTACCCAACACGGATACCGTTCAGATGGTCACCGTCCAGTTCAGCGAATGCTGCACCTATACCTTGCAACCCTACACGCAGCTCAGAGCGGGTAATTTACTGGACAATGACAGCGCCTTCCACAATTTGCAGATCATCAATCTTGCAAGTCAACTGTGTGTGTTGCTCTACGTGGAATTCGTCTTCGATCCCGATGACCGTTTTGTACACGCCGGAGGCCCCATTGATTTTCAAGGAAGCACCAGTTGTTTCCGCTTTCATACGGGAAGTGCCTTGGAAGTGGCTTCGGGACATGAACTACTCTATGGAACGAGGGGTGATGGCATGTTGGCGCTTTATGGTGGGGCGGAAATATTGCTTCAGGAAAATGCGCGCTTGGTCCTCAATAACCATGTGAAGCTCTTTAATCATTTCTGGCAACAACCTGCACGACCGGTGGAAGTGTATCTGAAAAACGGCAGTCATCTGGAGTTCGGAAAGAAGGCGCAATTGACCAATGCAAGTGAAGCACAAGCGGTCAAATTGAGAGTGTACATGGAAGGTGGAACGGTAGATCTTTCTGGGCTTTCGCCCGAGGAGAGAAGCCATGTGGAGCTCATTTTCCCAGCTGGAAATACGAATATGCGCATCCGTTCAAATCCTGTATCGGAAACACTCTCCTTGTGGTGGCCGGAGCTTGAAGAAGGTGCTGTTCAACTTCAGATCTACAACCCCGAGGGGAGAAAGCTGACAGAAAAAGAGCTAGCAGTAACTCCAGAAATGCCCTTTGGAATGGACGTTTCCGGACTGAATACCGGGACATATCTTGTATCTGTAGCACAGGGAGAAATGAAAAGCACCTTACGTTTTATGAAGGAGTAGGTTTGCTGCGCGAGGAACATGCATCTGCCCATTTTTGAACGATCTCTACTGCGTCTGCATTCATTTTGACCAAAGGAACTCTAGCTTTGCTGGTGAAGTCTGGTTCCCACGCCGAAAGATTCCGCTGACGCACCACAGGCCATTCATAGATCGCCCCGAACCACTTGGCTAGATATTCTTGTTCTGGCTGTCCCGGAGTGGGCACAAGCGTGGCTGTTTTTCCCAAAGCCACTAGATCCATCAAGGAAGAATACCCCGATCTGCAAATAACATGACTGGCTTTTGAAAGCACCTCTGCCAGCACCTCATCTGAAGGGTGGGAGATGGTCCTCACGTTTTGTACTTCGTGATTGGGGCCTTCTGGTAAACCGCTAAAAATGATGTGGTTTCCCGGTAGGTCTGCAAGTCGAGATCTCAGGAGAGTTTCAAACTGTCTGCGCTGGGGTTCTGGTCCCGAGATCAATGCCACCACCCCATATTCAGTGGGTTCTGACTGGTGTTTGAATCTAGAGATGGGGCCAATAAACCGTGTGGTTATTCCTTTGGCTGGCCAGCTGAGCAGACCGCTTAGGTTGTTTTCTGAATCTATATCTGGCACCCATACTTGGTTGAAGTGG
This sequence comes from uncultured Comamonadaceae bacterium, assembly GCA_964553485.1. Taxonomy (GTDB): domain Bacteria; phylum Bacteroidota; class Bacteroidia; order Flavobacteriales_D; family Sanyastnellaceae; genus CAZKMC01. The sequence goes on along the minus strand of CAZKMC010000066.1, from coordinate 7,538 downwards.
TGGAGGTTTCTGGCAAGGAATGCATTTGCTCCGGGTGCGAGCCATGTTGGGAGCATCAGGTTGGTTTGATGGGTAAGGAGTGCGGTGGGAAGGTCAGACACGTACATGCCGTAACAATTGTCCGAGAGAATCCCATCATAAGCGTGCTCCTTCACATGTTCTTTCAGCCAGTTGTTTTCAGCTTTGATGGCCTTGATAAAGCCCGGAGTTTGCAGCAGGAGGGTGCGGATCTGTCGGTCAGATGAGCTATAAAAGATCCGAACGCCCGGTTTTTCGAAAGCGGCCAAATTGGAGAACCTTGATTGCAGCCATTTCAATGAGTTTCCATGTCCCGCTATGTCCACCACTACGCCATAATCAAGAAGAGCCTGAATCAAAACTGCGGTTCTTGCAGCATGTCCCAAACCCCAATCGAGGACTGCGACCAAAATTTTTGTGGCGTTCATGGGGAAAAGATAAAGAGAAAAGCGGCAACGAATGAGCTAGATGAATCTTTTGGTATTGAATGGATTAAGTGTGAAAAATACGTGATGAACGATGTAAAATGGGAGATGAATTTTCGTATCTTTAGTACGCTATTAGTAGTGTTGAAACACAAACAACTACACTTAGGCTGCACTCAAACTCAACTATTATGAATCGCTTACTCTCATTTGCGATGCTTTGCTGCACCGTATTTTTAGTCTCCTTTTATTCATTTGCTAATTCATCATCAACGTTAACCACGCCGTATTCAAATTTGGTGGAATCTGCAGAGTTGGCCTTGGTTTCAGCCGTGACATGCGGTGGATGCACGGATCCGGGGGCATGTAATTTTAATTCGGCTGCTACGGAAGACGACGGAAGTTGTTTTTTTGGCAACTGTGATTTTTATGCGGCCATGGACATCTTGTGCATCATTGATGGAGATCCTGTGGTTTACAATGTGTTATGTAATGATGGAATTCCGCAGGGAATGTCTGCTATTGTTTTGCAGCAAGGTCAGGATAACTGCTTCTTCATTGATGATTTAGGAAATATCAATCAAAACCCAGATGCTACGGATTGCTGTGGAGACCATTTTTTGGCCTATCAAGTTTGTGATGCCTTGGGAGCATGCGTGTTTGCAGAAGTCATAATAACTGTCAAATGCGGAAAGCCAGATTGTAGCCTTTTCAATTTGGAAGATTACATGGAAGGTGAAGACATCGGAATTCCGGGTGAAGGCCGTTGTTTAGATGTGTGTGAAAATTCAGTTACCACTTTGTACGTCCCATGGAATGTGAATAGTTCATACACCTGGTACCCACCAGTAGGTGGAAGTGGAGTGATTGGAGCTAACCCAGCAGAGTATATTGTTACTTGGGGTGCGGCGGGAAATGGAAGCATCACTCTTGAAATCACGGATCAGGCAAACGTGACCACCACCTTTGATTTCTGTGTGAACATACTTCCCGGACCAGTTGCGAATTTTACTTCAACCGGGTATGTGTGCTTAGGTTCTTCCTTGTGCTTTACCAATTTATCTACCAACGATGACTCTTGGCAGTGGGATTTTGGCGATGGTAATTACTCCACCATGGAGCATCCTTGTAATACCTACACAACGCCCGGAACTTATACCGTCATTCTTACTGCCACCAAGGCTAATTATGATGCAGAGGGCAACCCACTTTGCTGTTGTACAGACACGTTTGAAATGGACATAGTAGTGGATCCACTTCCGGGGCCAAGTATCTATTGGGTATCT
>CAZKMC010000066.1:3252-5799 GCA_964553485.1 uncultured Comamonadaceae bacterium | reverse complement strand
CGTGAGGACTACCAAAGCGAGAGGTGCCATGGCGTGGACATTACATTCATTGGGCAAGGGAATGATACCATTTGCGTGACATGGAACATAGGACCTGTTGGGACGATTACCTTGTTGGCTACTGGATGCGACAGTACCTATTGCAACAACCCTACAACCGTGACAGTGCCGATTATTCCAGCAGTAAGTCAAATTGAGGGTCCAATTGTAGTGTGCGAGTATACCACCCACACTTATTCATTGCCTAAATGGTTAAGCACGTATTACGATTGGCAGGTGACCGGTGGAACATTGAGCTCTCCTAATGGGGGACATAATGTGGCTATTACATGGGGTCCTGCAGGAGTAGGCACCATCCACGTGGATTATCATTCTGACTTTCTTTCCGGCTTGCCCGGTCATGATGGTTTGGACTGTTATGGAACCGCCGATTTAACCGTGAGTATTCTTCCGTCATTTAATGTCGTCAACTTCGGAGCAAGTGCTGTCTGTGTGGGACAATCTTCTTATTTAGAGGCCCAGTCATCTCCTAACCCCAACTGTTTGTGGACCATTACCCCTTCCGCACCTTTCACAGGACAAAACAGCAATGCAATCAACATCGACTGGAATGTGGCTCCGGGCACTTACGTAATCTGTGCCACTCCGCTTGATCCAACGCCTTATTGCAATGATGTGGTGTGCAAGACCATCCGAGTGGTGGGTATTCCACCTCCGACAGCCATTACAGGCCCTACGGATATTTGTCCCGAAGACACTACTTTCTATACTGCGGTTAGTTCAACCCCTGGAGTAAGTTTCTACTGGTCTGCAATCAACGGAGTTCCTTTGACTTTCACAGGAACAACTGTAGGAGTAGCTTGGAACAATTCAGGAGGTCCATATTCGGTGACGGTCTATCAGCAAATGAACAACTCCCCGTACTGCGCGTCTGATCCAATCACACTGAATGTCAACCCGAAAGTAATCAATGGCCCGGTTGATATTCTTCCAGCGCCTGCTTGTACCAATACAATTGGAAACTACAGCATAGCCCCAGTCTTTCAACATCCGGATGCGGTAATAACTTGGTCCATAATCCCTGCCAATGCAGGATCCATTTTGGTGCAAGGTGGAATCAATACGCAGGTTCAATGGAACAATCTGCCAGGGTTTGCTACTTTACAGGTGGTCATCGAATTGTGTGATGATACGGTCATAGAGACGGAGGTGTTTGATGTGAAAACACCAATTGTTCCTGTGATCCAGCAGATTGGGAATTTATGTCCCGGTGTGAGTGCAACGCTCACAACTACCCAGGCCTTCAACTCATATTTATGGTCTACTGGTGCTACCACTCAAACTACGGTTATTTCGTTGGCGGGGACTTATACAGTGACCACCACCGATATAAACGGATGTGTTGCAACTTCAAGCTTCCAGGCAAACAACATTCCTGGTCCAACCGCGAATGTGACCTCAGGTGATAATCCTACTATTTGTATCACTGATCCGCATACGGTAACCATGATCACACCGTTCAATACGAACTACTCCTACCAGTGGTGGTGCAACGGTTCTGTCACAGGTGTGACAACAGCAAGTTTTACCCACCCATTCCAGGGGATAGCCGGGACATATGACTACTACGTGGTTGTGACCGATATCACCACCGGCTGCATGGAAACTTCAGATCCGTTCTATGTGTATGAGGTAGATGTATGTGGAGGACCTGATTGTACGCCAGAGCCATATCTTTTTGACATCATCCTGGCCGACAATCAATTTCCGAATTGCGACGTGGTTGACTTCAACGTAAGTATGACGAATGCCACTTTCAGTCAATGGTCATTTGGTGATTTGGGCTTGAGTGGTTCAGCGAGTACTTCTCATACATACAACCAGGCCGGATGCTACTATGTCCAAGCAAGCGCGTCGGTTCCAGAACAAAACAATCCGGGAAGTTTTTGTGCGGTTATTATTGATACAACAGTTTGTGTGCCGGTGGCAGCGGATTTTGATTTCGCTTACATTGGATGCGACACAGTTCAGTTCACTGATTTCTCATCGTATCTAAATAATGACCCTAACAATACGATCACCGGATGGAATTGGACCTTTGGAGCATTAGGTAGTTCTACCATGCAAAACCCGCTGTTTGTTTTTAATACCCCCGGTTTCCATACAATTACCTTGACGGTGACTACCGTAGGAGGATGCATCGCTACAGCCACAGATGTTGTCTTCATTGATTCTGTGGGAACACCGGTGATCACAGCTTCGCCTGGACCTTATTGTGTGGGCGATCCAATAGCGTTCAACGCTACGGCATTTGGTGCTACCAGTTATGTATGGGACTTTGGAGACACAGCAACCTTCCTTGGGCAAAGCCCAAGCCATACCTATACAGCTAACGGTTCATATACTGTGACGGTGACTGCTTACAATGACGATGGATGTTCTGCTACTAGTACTTTCCCAATTTTGGTACACCCAGGTGTGCCAGATGGTGTGATCACTTCCAATCCCGGACTTGTCATTTGTCAGGGAAGTACAACTACGTTAACC
>CAZKMC010000066.1:0-3242 GCA_964553485.1 uncultured Comamonadaceae bacterium | reverse complement strand
AGCGGGTTATAGTTATGTCTGGAGCAATTTGGCAACCAGCCAATCCATTTCTGTGGGTGCAGGAACATATTCTGTGACCTTAATAGATGGCAACGGCTGCGAGTTGTTGTTAGATGCAGTGACCGTGGTGGAATTGCCATTGCCAATTGCTGTAATCTCTGGAAATCTATTTATCTGTGATGCGGGCTGTGTGACCTTGAATGGAACATCTTCTGCTGGAAGTACTTACCAATGGTTGGATGACAATGGGGCGGCAATTTTTGGTGCAACAGGACCAACTCTCACGGTGTGTGATTTCAACCTACTACCAGGATACTCAATAGAAGTGACTGATGTGAATGGATGTAGAGCTGTCTCTGCGCAAGTTGTAGTGCAAGTAGCTCCGTCTCCAAGTTTCAGTGTGGTAGTTGCTCCAAATGGTTGCGAAGGCACTCTGAACACCTTAACTGTAACCCCTGTTGATCCAAACGTGACTTATGCGTGGAGCAATGGAGGCACAGGTCCTGTGATTTCTGTGAGTGCCGCGGGGACTTATACGGTTATCGGAACGAATATCGATACAGGATGTTCTCATACCGCCAGCGCTATCATTCATCCACTTCCAGACCTATGTATTGTACCGGCTGGATGCTACGAAGCATGTAACCCAGATACCATTTGTGGTCCGCCGGGATTGGCTGCTTATCAGTGGAACCTGAATGGTTCTCCTATTGCTGGTGAAACAGGGCAATGCTTAATTGTAACTATTAGTGGTGCATACACCTTAACAGGAACAACCTCTTTTGGATGTGAGGATACAAGTGAGCCTTTGATTCTGGAATTGATTGACTGTGACGATCCTTGTTTGGACCTAGAGATGGATTGGTCGTATCTGGTTGACTCGGATGGGAACATTGATTCTTGCTGTTACGTGCTGAATTATTTCAATCCGAACTTGGCAATTGGAGCGTTTACTATTCATACGAACGATGCGGACTTTGTGATTGATCCGGGTACCGTGAATTCACAACTGAGTTTCCAAGGAAGCACTAGTAATTCAGTGACCTTGGCAGATGACGTTGCTAATAACCCTATTCCTACAGGTGCGTTGAATAACGTGATCACGATTTGTTTGGAAAACGTGACAGCGAATCCTCAAATGGTGATTGTGGATTGGTTCGACTTGGACAATGAGATCATTTGTATGGATACGCTCTACTTCAATTGTCCGGTAGAACCCGACTGCTTGTATTTACAAAACGACTCGATCTATTGTGAGGACGGACAGACCATCTATGATTTCACTATTTGTAATCCGTATGATGCAGATTTCCCTGTGGGGTATTTTATCATCAACCCAACAAGTCCTTTAGGTATTGTGGTGACACCATCCTCTTTTGATATTACTGGCTCACCAATTTTACCAGGTACTTGTCAGAGTTTCTCAGTTCAGTTGAGCGGACCCAACATTGGTGGAGACACCTTCTGTTATCAGCTCGTAGCCCATGATTATGATCCGGCGGTGGTGACGGATGCATTATGCTGTGCTCTGGATACGATCTATTGTATCGATATTCCATTCTGTGATCCTTGCGAACAAGCAGGAATTGAGTTGGTGGAAAGTCTGAACGAAGAAGACTGTTGTTACAGCGTGAGCTTGTACAATGATTTCTCACCAACCTATTTTGATGAGATAGGGGTTTGTGTGATTTCGCCAAATACCACCATTACCGTGAACAACCCACCAAACAACCAGTGGACCACAAGTGGTTATACAACAACAGCGTTCAGTTTATTACCTGGAACTGCGTATGGAAATTACGTACCGGATAATGTATTTACACTACCAGAAATCTGTATTCAAACGAATGACGCTCCTAACCAATTGGTGGAGATCAAATGGATGAAGGACGGTGAGATTGTATGTAGAGACACCTTAAGCCTCTTCTGCGAACCAGATTGTGGATACATGCTGAATGAGGTCATCGATTGCACAAACACCGGCTGGAATTATTCTGCATGTGTTAAGAATACGGCAGACTATACCGTTTCAGAAGCGCAGATACATTTCAATGACCCAGCTTTGAGTGGATACGATCAGGTTGTTTCTCTGGGATTACTGGCTCCAGGGTCTGTTTTCTGTCCTATCAACTTCAATATTGGAGCACCGGCAATGGCAGGAGATACAATTTGCTATACAGTAACACTGCATGAGATAAGTTCCACTGGCGTCTATCTGAGCTGTTGCAACTTTGAACATTGTTTTGTGTTGCCTCCTTGTGATTTCGAGGTTGCATGTGAATGTGGAGATGAGTTCTTCGCTATGGTAGATGCAGGGTTCACCTATACACCAAGTGGCCCGCCAAATGCATACACCTTCACATTGGTGAATCAAAACTACTTTGATCCTGAATGTGACCTGGTTATTTGGAATTGGGGAGATTCAACTCCAGCTACCACTACCAATGGGGCCCCTGCTGTGCCGCATACCTTCCCTAGTGTTGGTCTGTACACAGTTTGCGCAAGAGCCTATCGGACAGCAACTGATGGAACTGAATGCAAACGTCAGTTCTGTATGTCTATTAATGTGGGTCCAACTGGTTTGAAGAGCGGCATTGCAGTCTATCCAAATCCAAATGAAGGCGTGTTCAAAATCACCATGAGCGAAAAGAGCGCTGAGCCAATGATGATTACCATCTTTGACAATACCCAACGTGTAGTAATGGAACGTTCAGTGGTTGTAGAAGGTGATCAGATCACATTGGATATGGACATGACCTTTGAGCGAAAAGGAATCTATTTTGTTCACTTCAGACGAGGTGATGAGCTTGTAGTGCAGAAGATGATCGTATTCTAATGCACATGAAATTTCACGTGAAGGGCCGGCTATAGCTGGCCCTTTTTTTTGGGATATACTAGAGGGTCTGAGTTTTTAATTCAGTCCAAGTTGGATAAGTTTGAAGTGAAACTAACTAACTCAAACACCGCATAATGCTCAGTGGAATGAATAGGAAGAAGATCTATTTTCTGTGAAAATGTGTGGAGGTTGAGCACCATGTATTGAGCGCCGTGTTCATGGATAGATATCAGAAATTCTGGGTCTAGTATTTGTTCATTTCCACCAACCCAGCCCTTTCGATGTCCCAAATACAATTCTTGTGGATTCCCTTCACCGTTGATACAAATGAGAGCATTTTTTGGAACAGCCTGATCCAGAATGGATTCCAGACTGAGCTTGTATTTCTCTGAGTCATTGATACGGA
>CAZKMC010000065.1:10150-11640 GCA_964553485.1 uncultured Comamonadaceae bacterium | reverse complement strand
TTGGTCCAGAGGAAATTGCTACTACAGTGGTAGATCGTGTTGGTGGTAATTTGTCTTAGAATGTGTAACCAAGATAAGACAGAAAGATTCCTTTGAAGACCTGACATTAGTGCTGGACGATTAGTTTGATAACCTCGCCTTTTATATGCAGAAAGTAGATGTTTTCTGGAAGCCCGTTTACATTGAGCGTAGCACTGTTCGAACGGAGTGTCCCAGACTGCACCAATTTCCCCAGCGCTGAATAGAGTGAATAATCAGATGTTCCGGCACCTAAATTCTCGACAGTGAATTGCTTATTTGCTGGATTGGGGAAAACGTTCAATTCGGGTTGTGCGGTTAAATCTGTAATTGAAACCGGAGCAATGGATCCATCGATGTCATACCGGCTAAAAAACTTCCAGATTTCTTTTGAGGCATTGATGTCCAGATTGGTGCCCGCAGAGGTGAAAAATGTGCCTGGCCAAGTATGTTGGCCGTTGGTAATTTTGAAATGTTCTACACTGGTGCCGTCATCTCCATAAGGGTAAACATAATGTTCTGCGGTGCAGCCATCGGAAGTATTAATATCCTCCACAGCAGAAATGACGGGATTGGAAAAACAACTGTTGAATTCCGTCCAGTAGCTGAGTACGTTGTTGATAGATTCAGTCCAAATGGCACCTTCATAAGGGACTGTGCCATCAGCAGTTCCATGGATTTGCATCACCGGAGTAGGGTGAGTTGGTGAACACGCCGACATAGTTTCTGGGGTCATGGATCCTGTTACAGAAGCAATGGCAGCAATGCGGTCACTCAATTGACAGGCCAATAACATGCTCATGTAACCACCGTTAGACATTCCGGTGGAATAGATGCGGTTTGGGTTGATGTTATAATTGGCAGCAAGGGAATCAATCAATGCTTCGGTAAAGCCGACATCATCAATGGTGCTGCCAACGGTCCAGCCACCAACGTTCCAATGAGTAACTCCGTCCAGTTCCGTGCCCTGAGGATGAACAAGTAGGAACCCTGCGGTATCTGCAATGGCTCTGAAATCTCCGTACCACATTTGCTCAAACGCATTACTCCCAAATCCATGAAAATTGAAGATGAGAGGAACTGCTTCGTCGCCCGTATAGCTGGCTGGAACGTATAGCGTGTATTCTCTTACCAGGTCATCGTGCATGATGCTGGATTCAATGGTTTCCTGAGCAGAAAGCCCTAAAAATGTAAAGATTGAAAATGTGAGGAGTAGTATTGTTCTCATGAAATGTAAGTGAAGGTGAATTTTCAGTGTTTAAGTTACTGCTTTCCTTTGTTTTTAGCAGGTTTCGAATTGCATTTTTGCTTGCAAGCCCTATTTAATCTGTCTTTCAAAGCACAAGCTGTTTTCGATTCCAACGTACTGTCCGTAGTTTTCAATTTGAGAAAAACCATATTTGGTGTAAAGAGCAATGGCTTCGGGTTGTTTTTTTCCTGTTTCCAGCACCAGCGAAGAGTAGCCCAATTCT
>CAZKMC010000065.1:6959-10140 GCA_964553485.1 uncultured Comamonadaceae bacterium | reverse complement strand
TTGCCCAAAGTTCCAGTTCTTTCAGGATCTTAACAGCCAATCCTTGCCCTCGAAAATCAGGTAGAGAGTACATGCGTTTAATTTCAACTGCATTTTCATCAAACGGTTTGAATGCACCGCAAGCAACGGCTTGATTGTTTGAGAAGATCACTACTGCATGAGAAAGATCTTGAATGGCATTGAACTGAGCGTAGTAGGCGTGGTCTTCGCTATCTCGTTGCGCCAGGTCTGCATCCAAGAGTGCTACAAGGTGAATGAATCCTTCGTTTGCTGAGTTTGTACGGAGTGTTGTTTGCATATTTCTATGGATGTGCAGCTACCCAGATTTCGCCGTCTTCAAATATTTCTTTTTTCCAGATCGGAACCGTTTCTTTCAAGGTATCAATTGCATATTGACAAGCATCAAATGCAGCTTTTCTGTGGGGAGTTGAAACGGCAATAATCACGGGGATTTCACCAACTTCCAAAACGCCCACGCGATGATGCATAGACACATGTACTGCATGATAAGTAGCCGTAATGTGCTCAGCAATTTTTTGCATTTCATTCATGGCCATGGGTACGTAGGCTTCGAATTCCAGACGCAAAACTTTCTTTCCTTGTGTTTGATTTCTGACGGTTCCTATGAACATCGCGGTACCACCCACGGTATCATCTGCCACGGATCGTGAACAGGCGTCGGCAGACAATACGGTATCTAAAATTTGAATATCAATCATATCATCCTCCGCTTACAGGTGGAATAATGACCAGCTCATCGCCGTCTTTCAAAACAGCTTGGTCATCGCAGTAGTTTTCGTTGATGGCAAAACGGATGGTAGCAAGCTCTTTCAGTTGGGGATGTTCATCCACCAATATGCGCTTGGCTTCGCCTACACTTTGTCCAGAGGGCATGGCCATTGCTTTTCTTGATACACCAAGTATATCTTTTGCGATTCCAAAAGCCACCAAAGTGATTTGCATGGTGTTTTCCATAGTCCAAATATAATGTGAATAGACGTGGAGCCGTGAATGGAATCTTGGATGCGACTTTTGAATGCTTCAAAATGAGATATGTTACTTTCATCACAAGTAGGTTGGAACAATTGACCTAATTTTAGAGTCTCAACTTTTTATGACCTCAAAGATTCCATGCTTACAGACAACCACGGTAGAAAAATAGATTACCTCAGACTGGCACTTACGGATAGGTGCAACTTGCGGTGCTTCTATTGTATGCCGGAGAATGGAATAAAATTTCTCAATCGCAAGGAATTGTTGTCGTATGAAGAAATGCTCCGGCTCATCAATGTCTTTGGAGACCTTGGAGTCAACAAAGTTCGGATCACTGGTGGAGAGCCGTTTGTGCGAAATGGAGTCATGGATTTTCTGACCGAACTTTCTCAAATTGAGACTATTCAGGATTTGAGTGTGACTACCAATGGTACACTCACTTTAGATAAAATTCCCCAGTTAGAAGACATGGGTGTGAAAGCGGTGAACTTGAGTCTGGACAGCCTAGACCGGGAGCGCTTTCATCAAATCACACGCAAAGATCTCTTCGATACCGTTTTTGAAACCTACCATGCTCTGCTCAAATCTTCAATTGATGTCAAAATCAATATGGTGGTGATGAAGGACAAAAACCTTCCAGACATCCAAAGCATGCTGGAGTTGACAAAAGAAGATGACGTGGCAGTGAGGTTCATTGAGGAAATGCCATTCAATGGAACCGCCTCTCAAGGAAATGGGAGCATGTACAACATGACAGAAATTTTGGACCATATCTCGGAGCGTTATGTGTTTGAAAAGTTGCCAGACCCCCCGTCTTCCACAAGTGTGAATTATCGCATTGAGGGTTACAAAGGAAGCTTTGGAATTATTCCTGCATTCACCCGCTCATTCTGCGGAACCTGCAACCGTATTCGCCTCACGCCTCAGGGAAGCCTTCGGACTTGTCTTTATGGTGAGGGAGTAGTTAATTTCAAAGACTTGATTAGACAAGGAGCATCGGACCAAGACCTGGCTGAGACCTTGATCAACGTCGTACAAAAAAGAGCCATAGATGGTTTCGTAGCAGAACGTCAACGTTCAGCTTCGGGTCCTGTAAGTGAATCCATGGCTACAATTGGAGGTTGATATGATTTCAATAGACCAAGCACTGGCGCTTATTCTGAGCAAGGCCCATGATTTTGGTTTTGAAGAAGTGGAACTCCACAATTCACTGCATCGGATTCTAGCTGAGGATATTCACGCCGACAGAGATTTCCCGCCTTTCGATAGAGTGACTATGGATGGAATTGCCATTCGCTATGCGGCTTTTGATTTGGGACGAAGATCTTTTGAGGTTTGCGGAATTGCACCGGCTGGAGCACCCAAAGTCAAGCTTGAAAACGCAGCCGGTTGTATAGAAGTGATGACGGGTGCCGTGATGCCGGAAGGGGCTGATACGGTGATTCGCTATGAGGATGTAAACATCGAAAACGGAAGTGCCACCATCTCAGTGGATCAACTTCGATTCAAGCAGAACATCCACTTTCAAGGTGAGGACAGAATCAAAGGTTCGCTTTTGATCAAGTCTGGAGTTGAGATCTCTTCCGCTGAAATTGGTGTGTGCGCTACGGTAGGAAAAAGCACTTTGAAAGTTTTGAAACTTCCTAAAGTGTTGGTGATATCAAGTGGTGATGAATTGGTTGAAGTGACTGAAGTTCCTCTTCCACACCAAATCCGCAAAAGCAATATTGGTTCCTTGAGGGCCCTGCTTCAGGATTTTGATATTCATGCGGAGAGCGCACATCTGAATGATGATTTCGATGAGATCAAACGACTTGTAGCCGGGTATTTAGATACCTATGACATCATCCTAATGAGTGGAGCTGTTTCCAAAGGTAAGTTCGATTTTCTACCAAAAGTGCTTGAGGAACTGGGCGTTGAGAAGCATTTCCACAAAGTAAAGCAGCGTCCGGGAAAACCATTTTGGTTCGGAACTTATCAGAAAACCGCAGTGTTCGCTTTTCCGGGAAACCCGGTGTCCACCTTCGTTTGTGCGGCCTATTATTTACGGTCTTTTCTTCAAGCTTCGTTTGGGCTTTCAACGAACTGGCCAGTTGCTCAATTGGCAGAGGAGGTTGTTTTTAAACCTGAAATGGGCTATTTCCTGGAAGTGAAAATTCAACAATCGGAAACCGGGGAATCATTGGCT
>CAZKMC010000065.1:2839-6949 GCA_964553485.1 uncultured Comamonadaceae bacterium | reverse complement strand
GCTGTGCCTGTGAAGGGGAATGGTTCCGGTGATTTGGCAAATCTGCTTGAGGCGGATGGGTTCATTCTCCTCGCCGAAGGCAAAACCACTTATTCAAAAGGGGAAGTACATCCGGTAATCCCTTTCCGTTAGTTCAAATTCAAAGTCTAAAACCCGTATCCAACGTGTAAGCCTATGCTAAAGTGTATGTCCTCAGGGTCATAGGCCAATTCTGCTGCAGGTCCAATATGAAAATCTCCCAGCTCAAATTCGTAAGAAGATTCGATGTGAAGTGCGAAATTTAATTCGGAAGTATCATTTTCTTCAAAAGTGACCCCAGGGGCGGCATTGAATACCCAGCGCTCAGTTGGACGATAGCTCAATACACCACTGTAGGTCTGGTGATTGTGTTCATCAAAGATCTTTTCATATCCCAAACCATAAGCCCAATCTGTCTCTTGAAACCTACGAACCAAGTGAATGTGCATGGCATAAGAGAGTTCTTTCTCTTTGAGGAAATATACAGGAGCGTTGGCAATACCTATCTCATTTTTATGATCATAATGAGAGTGTGTGTGATCATCTGACTGGGCATTCGATTTCAAAAACGGAAAAAGAAAAAGTAAAAGCAGAAAGGGTCTATAAAACATATATCTGTTTTGAGCGCACAAATTTAGGACAAGCAAATTGTTTAGTCCAATGTTAATTTGGCTTTTACACTTTTGAGTTCTTCCGGCGTATTCACATTGAATAGAACCTCTTGTTCAACTGGATTTATTTGATGTACAAAGCTGTTGATCAATACTTTGCGGGGGCAGTTGTATCCATTGGCCATAAATTCCAACAATCGGGGATATGCCCGAGGTTCCCAAATGGTGATCAATGGTTCTGGAAATCCACTTGTTTTGTTGTGAAAGCAAGTTGCCAACGCAGACGCATTGCGCTCTTTTACCAATTGTTTGATTACAGTTTCGTTCACCATGGGAACGTCTGTTGCCACTACCAACCATGCACAATTTGGGTCGGATTTGAATGCGGAGAGGATGCCGCCAAAAGGGCCCATGTCCAAAAATACATCAGGAATAATGGGGTAGATGGTGTCAAATTCATCATTCTGGTTTCCCACGGAGATGTAGGTTTCTGAGCAAAACTGACTGAGCACATCCGCCATGAATTCGCGTTGGGGCTTCCCGTGGTAATTGATGGTGCCTTTGTCTTTTCCCATGCGCGTGCTTTTGCCTCCGGCGAGGACGAGTCCCTTCATTTTTGGATGGCGTTGCTCCACTGCAAGCTTAATGATTTGGGCCATTTGCTCCATTTCGGAAATCTTCACGAGGGGAACCGAATTGAAGTCTGGAATGGCTTGTTTGAGAAAGTCAAAAGGAGCTTCCATGCCTTCATCCAGCACAATGGCTTTCACATTAGTGAGTCTATCCAACTTCCTTTCCAGAGATTCTTTTTTGGCGGCATTCACAATCACAATTTGCTGTTCTCCTTTGAAATGATTTCCATTGATGAGGACAAGGTCAGTTGCTTGGAATTTTGAGCGAAAGGAAAACTCCATATTGGGGTCTGTCAAAGCAATTTGATGGTGGGTGATATTATCCAGATACTTTGTGTGAAAGGGCCCCTGAGTCTCTGAAGATCCGTGAGAAGCATCCGCATATCCCACTCGAAACGGAGTTAAGTGCGCTGCGATGTTTTTGCATAGTTCCTCAATCACTCCGCAGGGGGCTCCGAGAAATGCAAACTCATTTCGGTGGAATTTTCCGCCAATGGGTCTCGAAATATCTGCGTGTTTTTTATGCGACTTCGAAGTCATTTTTACCTCCTGATTTTTTGATTAGTCGGGTTTGTTTGATGGTGATCTCATGCGAGAACCCCTTGCACATGTCATAGATAGTCAGCGCTGCCACAGACGCTCCAGTCAAAGCTTCCATTTCTACTCCAGTCTTCCCTGTGATTACAGCGGTGCAGTGAATGACCACTTCTCTTTTGTTATTGATGTGGATGTCCACGGCACATTTGTCCAATCCGAGAGGATGACACAATGGAATGAGGTCGCTGGTCTTTTTTGCAGCCATGATTCCTGCCAATATAGCTGTTTGAAATACGGGTCCTTTTTTGGTGTGGATTTCCTCGTTTTCAAGCTGATCGAGGATTGCTTCGTTCAGCACCACAATACTTTCCGCCACTGCAATTCTATGGGTGTCGGCTTTTTCCGATACGTCCACCATTGTGGGGTCTCCGGATTTTGTGAGGTGTGAAAATTTCTTGTCCATAGGATGCAGGTATTCCTGTAAAGTTACGATTTCCAACAAGGGTATATTCCTCGCCGTATGGCAAAAAAGAAGGAAGTAGTTAAATGTAGATTTCAAACCCGTGCAAGAGGATCAATTTGCTGCCTACATACCCGACCAAAAGTGCAGTAACCGCTCTTACGATGTTGTTGTTGAACTTTTTGATTGAAAACGTAGAGCCCAAAATTCCTCCAACAACTACTGCAGCCAACAGGGGCCATGCCCAATCTAGGTTCAGTTCAAAGCTTCCTGAAACCAACAAGCCGAGTAATCCCGCAGCGGAGTTACTTAAAATGAAGACTGCAGCGAGTGCGGCTATGGTTCTAGGAGTTCGCCATCCAAGGAGATTGAGTGTAGGCGAAAGAAATATTCCCCCACCAATACCTACCATTCCTGAGAGAAGCCCAATGCCGCTGCCCAATGCTATTTTTTTGGTCAGACTTAGCTCTCTGCTTTCTTGTTTGGAACTGACCACCTGAATGATCATGAACAAGGAGGCAGCAAAGAGTGAACCTCCTAGGAGTACGAAGAAGACTGTTTCTGATAATTTGAACTGTGCGCCTAGAAATGCCACAGGTATGCTGCAAACGATAAATGGCCAGAAAGCCTTCCAGTCTACTACCCTGTTTTTAAGATAAAGACTTGTACCAATTAATACCACTGCCAGGTTAAGTACTAGCGCCAGGGTGCGGATTTCATGAAATTCTACCAGCGCCAAGCTCAATATGGCCAGATAACTGGATCCCCCGCCAAATCCTACAGACGAGTAGAAAAAGGCAATCACGAAAAAAAGGATGGCGATGAGGAGAATGAACATACTACGAAGATGAAAAATAGAATCAAGAAATTGGCGCGCTGACCTCATTATTCTATGTCTTGTTTGACAAATGATACAAATCAGTATTCCGGCTAAAAAGGGTCAAGAATTTCAGTGACAAGAATCACCTCCAAGGACGTTGTGTGTCACAATTTCCGGGAATGGTCAATTGTAGTTTTGGGGTGTGCAAATAGACAAACAATGAAACTTTTTATTTCATACCTCTTACTAAGTACTTTTCTCCTGAAAAGTTGGGAGTTCAAGGTGATCTCAAAACAAAGTACCATGAAAATCAAAGGTACCTCCACGGTTCATGATTGGGAGTCTGTAGTAGAGGAATTTGAAGTTGAGGGACTGTACGAGGAGAACCGTTTTCTGAATGTAAAAGCAAGGATTCCGGTAAAATCTATTGAAAGTGGCAATGGTATCATGGACGATAAAACCTGCACTGCTTTGAAAGAAGAGGAGCATCCGGAGATTCTGTTTTTTGCTCCTGAATTAATCATTGCAAATGGCAGAGCGCAAGGGAAGGGGAGCCTCACGATAGGTGGAGTCTCTAGGCAGGTTATGATTAATGCGATTTCAAAACACACTTCCAGCGGAACTATTCAAGTGACAGGTTCAAACGAACTCAAAATGACTGATTTCGGAATTGACCCACCCAAGGCAATGTTTGGAACCTTAACCACAGGAGACCTAATTACAATTGAATACCAACTGATTCTAACAAAGTAAAACCCTGATTAAACACTATACCTATGAAAACATCATCTATTAAGTCAACACTGATCCTTATGGCTGTTCTACCAAGCGGACAGTGGCTTTACGCTCAACAACCAGAAATGCAGTACTTACGTCCGAATGACAAAGCGGGACTAAACATGTTTGAGACTCCGAAGGACAATGACGAGCCTTTCAATGGATTGAGAGTGCGAGTTGGAGGAGATTTTGCAATTCAGTTCCAGGGGCTTTCACAAAGCAATGACCTTACAGTGGGAGATACCTTAATTGAAT
>CAZKMC010000065.1:0-2829 GCA_964553485.1 uncultured Comamonadaceae bacterium | reverse complement strand
ACTTCAACTTGCCATCAGCCAACTTGAACTTGGACGTGCAGTTAGCAGATGGTATGCGCATACATTTGAGGACTTATTTGTCCTCACGCCACCACTCTGAAGCATGGGTGAAAGGTGGATACGTGCAAATAGATAAGTTAGATTTTGTGAAGGAAGGATTCCTTTCCGGAGTTATGGATCTAACCACATTGCGTTTCGGAATGGATGAGATGAACTATGGCGATTCAGTTGATTGGTTTTACATCCAGATCTATGCAAAAAGACACAGTCATTGCTTGTTCTACGCGAACCATTCCCCAGAATTTTTCTGGTGGACGAACACCAAAATCGGAGAGGTTGAATTTTAGATTTCCTGAGAGTGTCATGGCATTTTCTGAATGGTTGACCACAGTGCCATCTTCAATCACTATATCTCTGGTGATTCCAGCTATGGACATTGATACAGTGGATTGAACTTTCACATGATCAATCTCTTTTGTTTCTTCTTTGACCTTCATTTAATTGATCTGAAGAAATAGATTTGGATGTTGACTTTCATTCAAAGTGGTTTTCAAATCATTTGTCAGGGCAAAACAAACAAGGATCTTTCTAATCATAGTTGCAATTGAAACTATAAGTTACGGAACTTGATTGGTGAACTTTGATCACATTCATCAATTTTGATGATCCAACTAAAACTGAACCTTCTCTAATTTTTCGGATAGAAGCACGTGGATGGTACTTCCGTCAATTTGAATAAACCCATCTTTTTTGAACTCAGACAACATACGAATTACGGATTCTGTAGCGGTTCCTACCATGCTTGCTAAGTCTGATCTGGAGACTTCAAAACTGGAAGTATGTTCTCCTTTGCCATAAGTGTGATGAAGCTTCAACAATGCGCCTGCCGTGCGTTTTCGGACGGTGTCATAGGCCATCTCGATTAAGTTATTTTCTTTCTCAGATAAATTTTCAGACAGCATTTTAATGAATTGGCTTGAGACCTCTCGATTTTGAAAAATCAAGTCTTGAAAATCCTTACGAGGAATCAAAATCACATCGGAATCTTCAAGTGCTTGTGCGGAATCTGTCCGTTCTCCATCTTGAATCAGTGCTTTCTCGCCAAAAAATTGACCTTCTGTAATGATGTCCAGAATGAACTCTTTTCCATCAGAATTCATTTGATAGATCTTGATTTTTCCTCTTTTTATTTTGTAAGCATAAGAAGCATAATCCCCTTGCCTGTAAAGATTATCCTTCTTCTTGAATAAACGCACATTGCTATTTTGTTCCAAGTCATTGAGATCCGGATATTTTCTGGCTTCTTCTACGAATTCCGGAAGTTCAACTTTTGAAGACAGTGCTTCAAATTTTTCCAATCTACGTTCAATGGCTCCCAATAATTCCATTTCTTCAAAAGGCTTGGTAATGTAGTCATCTGCTCCCATATTCATTCCTCTGCGGAAATCTGATTTTTCGGCTTTTGCAGTAAGAAAAATAAAAGGGGTTGAAGAAATCGAAGGGTTTTTACCAATCAAATAGAGCACTTCATAGCCATCCATTTCCGGCATCATGATATCGCACAGAATCAAATCAGGTTTCTCTTCCAATGCTTTTTTAACGCCAATAAGTCCTGCAGCTACATCCAAACTCCAACGGGGACTAATAATCCGCTCATAGCATACGCCCAGCCAAGGGTCAAAATATCCGAGCTGTGCGCTGAATGTATTGCGGTATTCAGTGTCAATGCGTTTCGTTTTGATGTCAACGGACATTGTGGAATCAGACTGGGCTTGCAAAAAACCAACCCCGACCAAAAGAAAAGAAAGTAGCACCACGGTTTTTGTAGCTATCGAATACCACATAAAGTTGAGATTTGATGTAAGTGTAAGCTATTTTGAAGTTGCTTTTTTAGTCCAATTTAGAATTCATCAGACCATCAACAAACCACACATTTTCACATCCTCCATTTCTTCCGAATTCCAAAAATCATCAAATCCGGTAAATTCAGTTTCAAAAGCTGCCTGAAATTGTGCCAAGGTCATTCTCTTTTTGTGCGCCGGTCTAGCTGCATCCAGGCTGTTCAAAAGCCAAGTAGCCAGTTCATTTGGTAGGGTAATTTCAGCCACGGAGTCCGTGTTATGGAATGTGAGCGTAACTAGTTCGTTTTTCTTTTTTTGCTTCGCGAGGAGCGGGCTAAGTTCAACTTCTCCTCCCAACCAGATCAGCTTTAAGCGGGATGAGTCCGTTTCCGGTGTGGCTTTTTTTATGCTCTTGCGTATCAAGTTCTTCTGCACAGTTGAACGCGGAATGTCCTGCTCAAACCAATACTGCAATGGAAATTCAAACCCAATGCCGTGCATAAAATTGAACAGTGATTTGCGCAAACCAAAACTGAACTGACCATGGTCGATGCCGGTCTTGTCTTCGAATTCAACGTCGTTTTCTGCGAAAAGCACTTCTTTCTGGATGGGGATGACACCAAAGGCTTCTGGGTTAAGACCCACGGGGCTATGCGCGGTAAGCGCAAACTGGTGCCAAAAACCAGATTGAATGATGCCCAATTCAAATAACTGTCGCACAAACTCCAAACTGTCAATGGTTTCCTGAATTGTTTGAGTGGGATAGCCATACATGAGATAGGCATGGGTCATAATGCCCGCTTGGGTGAAATGATCACACACTCTAGCCACTTGCTCCACAGTGACACCCTTATCTATTAATTTCAAAAGCCGGTCTGAGGCTACTTCTAGTCCACCGGAAACGGCCACGCAACCAGATGCTTTGAGCAGCCGACAAAGATCCAGTGAGAAAGCCTTTTCAAACCGAATGTTGGTCCACCAGGTGACG
>CAZKMC010000064.1:0-11653 GCA_964553485.1 uncultured Comamonadaceae bacterium | reverse complement strand
CGCCAGCCACCTCCAACTCATGCCAATTCTAGATTCTTGAAATTCTCATATACGGCTGAAATCCCTTCTCGCAACTCAATGGCGTGTTTCCAACCAAGATCATTGATCTTACTTACGTCCATTAATTTGCGGGGAGTTCCATCTGGCTTGTCAGTATTCCAAATAATTTCACCGTCAAAACCAACAATTTCTTTTATCAATTCTGCCAATTCTCTGATGCTCAGGTCTTGTCCAGTACCGACATTAAGAAACTGCTTTTCATCATAGTTCTCCATCAGGAACACACTTGCTTCAGCCAAATCGTCTACGTGCAGAAATTCACGAAGTGGAGAGCCAGTACCCCAGCATTCCACAGAAGTAGCATTCTCTTCTTTTGCCTCGTGAAATTTGCGGATGAGTGCCGGAAGGACGTGCGAAGTCTGAAGATCGTAGTTGTCATTTGGCCCATACAAATTAGTTGGCATGACGGAAATAAAATTGTCGCCGTATTGATCTCGATAGGCCTCACACATCTTAATGCCCGCAATCTTAGCAATTGCGTATGGCTCATTGGTTGGTTCAAGTGCACCAGTCAACAGGCTTTCTTCTTGCAGCGGTTGATTTGCGAATTTTGGGTAGATACATGAACTTCCTAGAAACAACAACTTGGTCACTTGGTATTGGTGAGCCGCGTGAATGATGTTGGCCTCGATCATCAGGTTGTTGTAGAGGAACTCAGCTCTCAAGGTATTGTTGGCCAGGATGCCTCCAACCTTGGCGGCGGCCAGAAACACATAATCTGGTTTTTCAGTTTTGAAGAAATGCTGAACAGCAGCTTGATTCATCAAATTCAACTCTGCAGAAGTGCGCGTAATGATTTGAGTGAATCCATTTTTTTCCAGGTTCCGCTGAATTGCAGATCCCACCATTCCACGGTGACCTGCAATGAATATTTTGCTGTTTTTTTCCATAGACTGCAAGATAATTGGCAAAGATACAACCTTTGTTGACCTCAGGCTGCACGCACATCTAGTGCATCGCGCAATCCGTTTCCTACCATCATAAATGCCAAAACGAGAAACATAATTAATAGTCCCGGAAGAATGGCGAGGTAGGCAAGGTCAGTGGTAATCAATGCGTAGTGTTCTTTGATCATATTGCCCCAGCTTGGTGTGGGAATTTGGGCACCGATTCCCAAAAAGCTCAATCCTGCTTCAATGAGAATTGCTGCGGCAAAATTTGCTGCGGCAATTACAATCACCGGGCCTAGTGCATTGGGGAGAATGTGCCTGAAAATGATTCTTCCTGGTTTGAACCCTAATGCACGGGAGGCTTCCACAAATTCTTTTTGTCTTAGACTGATGAATTGGCCCCGAACCACCCTGGCAACCTCCACCCACATCGTGAGTCCTACCGCAATGAAAACCTGCCAAAATCCTTTGCCAAATGCTAAGGTGATGGCAATCACCATGAGTAAAGTGGGAATGGACCAGACCACATTAATGAACCAAGTGATCAATTCGTCTATCCATCCTCCGTAGTACCCTGCTAAAGCTCCAAGAACGAGCCCGACTAGTAGAGAAATCAACACCGCTACGAAACCTACGGCGATTGAAATCCGGGAGCCCGAAACCAATCTGCTCAGAAGGTCTCTCCCGTATTTATCTGTGCCTAGCCAATATGTTTTCTCAATTATGAAATCTTCTTCGACCAATGCTTGTTGTGCTGTTAAATTTAAAGACAGTGCTTTTTCTGCCCCAATGATCTCAGACAGGGGAATGCGTTCTTCGAAAGATTCATTTTCTGGAAGTGGATAAGGAGAAAACGGGGTGATGATGAGGTCATTCTTCTCAAAACGATAAGAGCTCAGGGCCATTTCTCTTTTTGGCGAAGGCTTTCCGTCTTTCACCCATGTGGACCAAAATCCTTGATTTTCTGTATGAATGGTTTTTGGAATGAGCAAAGTCTGCACTTCAAATCCCGGTTTTTGCTTTGAGATAAGCAGGTTTTGATTGTTGCTGTCTGGAGTGCTATCGGGTCTTATAAACGGGCTGAACAGTGCCACCAGTACAAAAAACAGAATGCAAAAAGCACCTCCAAAAGCCAAGGAATTCGATCGGAACCTATGCCAAGCGATTTGAGTGGGTGTATCTGGAAGTGTGCGTTTGAGCATGGATACGAAAGTATTGAAATCAGTTAGATTCGGCGGCCTTTCCAACCGGGTTTCCAAAAGAATCCTGCGAGTCCAGCTATCACAATGTACATAGGGTAGACGATCAATACCAATGGCGATGTCCAAAGTATACTTCTTCGATTGAACCAACTGGCTACAATGCCCAGAAAAAGCAAATCCGGGATGAACTTGATTGCCCAGATGATGGAAGCACTGATCCAAGAGATAATTCCAAGTCCCGCACAAATCAAAGAGGCTACTAGCACCAAATTAACCAACAACACCAAGGCGGCGGTCCACAAAGCCGGAAGATCTGAGTAGTGCCTGGACTTACCTCCCCATCGAATGCGTTGTGATAGGAATTCTGAAAGTGAACGTGCTCCTTCTGTGTACGCAGTAGCCTCCGACAGGGCTGCATACTCGATGGTCATTGTACTGTGCTTTTTTACAGCGAACAACAAAAAGAGGTCATCTCCAGAGGCCAATGATTTACCCATTTGGTAGCCGCCAAGTGATTCAAATGCTTTTTTCTGAAATGCGAGGTTGGCCCCATTGCACATAATCGGTTGCCCGCTTTGGGCCATGGCTAAGGTAGTGCCCATCAGCGAACAAAACTCCAATTCTTGCATCTGTCCAAATACTGAACGGGAAGGTTCCAACATCACGGGCAGGATGTAGAGTGCGGCTTTTTTGTGCTGGTAAACTCCTGCAATTGTGCTTAACCAGTTGGTTCCTATTCGCACATCGGCGTCTAGCGTAATCAAGAGTTCTCCTTTGGCCGCAGCTGCCCCCATGGTGATGGCTGCTTTTTTTCCTTCGCCAGAGTTGGAGAGAACTCGGATTGAGAAGGATTGAGAACTAGGAACTTCAAGCTCGTATCCATCTGTGCTGTGATCGTTGATCAGAAGTACTTCCCATAGGATATGAGAGGGAACAATCTGTTTATTCAAATGGTCAATCAGATGAGGTAGGTGATTGCCTTCATTGCGGAAAGGGATAAGTATGGAAATGGAAAGTTCTTCAGTCGAATTCGATATGACCGGGGCCGACAAATGTCGCCAATGCCACCAGAGGTAAAGAACAAAAACCGCGTAAAGCAGAACTACCGTTATGAAGAACGCCGAGGTAATCATTCAGCTGGTTTTGATTTAACAAATAGCACTGCACCTACCAATGCCGGAACCATCAGGTTGATTAACCAAACTAAAAGAGTGGCTGCAAAAACAGCAGTGTCTGCTTGGCTGGAAGGTGAGAGAATCAACAGCGCCATGCTTTCTCGTAGACCAATTTCAGCAAGGGCAAAAGTGGGTATCAGAGTGGCGCCGAGATAAACGGCAGCGATGCGCAAGAATGCTTCATCGGGACTTAAATCTACTCCCAGCACCCAAAGGGCTAAGATGAATTGAAATGTAAAAACTGCATATCTCAAAGCGCTCAATCCGAGGACAATCCACTTTTCTTTTCTGTTGTACCGTTGAAGATTGTGCACGCGTTTGCCCAGCCATGATTCCGGGTTCAAGTATCCTTGGAGAAGGTTGTTCCAACCGGGCTCAATGTATAGGAGAAACCCAATACCGGTGACTCCCCAAAGTGGCCAACGAAGCCAAGTGGCTACTTTCCACCAGGCTTCATCCGTAGCGGAAAAATAGGCTGGGAGCATCATCAGTGCAATGCTTCCGGCAAACAAGGTGCAGAGTAATTGCGCCGCGCTTCCGGTAAGAAAACCATAGGTGGCTCTTGACCGATTTCCCTTTTTTATGTAGTGGAATCTTCCAGCCCCTTCGCCAATGCGGTTTGGGGTGAACATGGTGTAAAAGACACCAACCAAGGTGGCTTTGATTGCGGCTGACAAGGAATGTTTCTGAAAATCTGAAGTGAGCAACTTCCATTTGATAGCCTCAAGCATCCAGTTGACGGGCATCAGCACTATGACTAGAAGCATGAGCGGGCCACTGAAGTTGCCGTCCTTCCAGAGAGTTCCAAGGCCGGAGATAGCATCTTCCTCGCGCAGCCGCGCAAATAAAAACACCAACGCAAGCACAAGGGCAAGTAGTTTAAGCGCAGAAGTCAAGTGCCTTTTTTGCAGGAGCATTTGCATACCTTTGGAGGAATGGACAAAAGTACCGGATTGAAGCCGGAAAAGATAATTATGGGCATTGACCCTGGTACTACCGTAATGGGGTACGGAATTATTTTGGTGCAAGATAAAAAGGTGAAACTGGTTACGATGGGGGTGATACACCTGCATAAGATCAGTGATCATGCCCTTAAGCTCCAACGTATTTTTGACCGTTGTATTCAGTTAATTGACGAGTACAATCCAGATGAATTAGCCATTGAGGCACCTTTCTTTGGAAAGAATGTGCAGTCTATGCTCAAACTCGGGAAGGCACAGGGAGTGGCTATTGCAGCCGCTTTGAGCAGGCGAATTCCCTACACAGAATACGCCCCTAGAAAAATCAAACAAGCGATTACAGGAAATGGGGCAGCGGCCAAAGAACAAGTAGCGGCCATGTTGCAAAGTGAGCTGAAAGTAGCGGCGGAAATGATGCCGAAAGAACTAGATGCTACAGATGGATTAGCAGCGGCCATGTGCCACCACTTTCAAACGTGTAATCCGATGAGCTCTTCTTCCAAAGGTGGGTGGAAAGGGTTTCTCAAAGACAATCCGGATCGGGTGGTTTAATCCATGACTTGTTGAAGGACGGAGGTGATCATGTCCTGAATACTAATGCCTGCTTCCGCCAATTGTTGAGGGACAATACTCGCTTCAGAAAATCCTGGAACCGTGTTGACTTCGATGATGTGGGGACGATCATTTACCAGTTTGAAATCGATACGGATGACCCCTTTGCAATTCATGATGTGGTAGATGTCCTCAGCGATGCGGTGGATTTCGCGTTTCAGGAAATCCGAGATTGGCGCCGGAGTAATTTCTTCCGACTTGCCTTCGTATTTCGCCGCGTAGTCAAAGAATTCATTTTCGGTGCGAATCTCAGTTAACGGCAGAGGTGTTATCAGTCCTTGCCAAGGAATCACTCCGCAACTGATCTCTGCACCATCCAAAAAGCTTTCGATAATCACTTCTTCATCTACTTCCAACGCACGGTCAATGGCTCTGTGAAGTTCATCTTCTTTTTTCACTTTGGCGATACCAAAACTGGAACCACCCTCATTGGGTTTAACAAAACAAGGCAGTCCGATCTCACGCAGCACGCGGGTTGCAGAGTAGTGATCCGTAGAGCGCAACAAAATTGAATTGGCCGTATTGAAACCCCGTGCACGTAAAAGTGTGGTGGTAAGCCCTTTATTGAATGTGACAGAAGTGTTTAGCACACCGCCGGTTGAATATGGAATCCCGAGTAGGTCGAAATAGCCCTGAAGAAGTCCGTTTTCTCCGGGAGTTCCGTGCACCATCATAAAAACTCCATCAAAGGAGATCTTGTGTGGAGCCTGGTAAAATGAAAAATCATTGCGGTCTATCGGGTAGACTTCACCGTCCACTTCTGCCATCCATCCAACTTCTGTAATATGCACCAGCGTGGGGTTGTAGAGGTTGCGGTTGATGTGTTTCAATATTGTTTTTCCACTCTTTTCTGAGATGTGAGACTCTTGAGAGAATCCCCCGGCAAGTATTGCGATATTCTTCTTGGGCTGCATGGAACGAAATTCTGATTTTAGCGCTTCTTGTTTGTCGTCTTGTCAATCTTCTTTTAACATCAATTGGTTGACAATGGGCGGTGCTTTGTTTAAACTTACGTCCAAGAAAAAAAGAACCTCATGAAATTTCAGATACTTCTAGTTTTTGCACTCGTCTTTCCATTATTCGGTGTTGCTCAAGATCAATCTTTTTACACCTTCAAAGAGGTGGTAAATAACAGTTCTACTCCAACCAAAGACCAGTGTATGACGGGTACTTGCTGGAGTTATGCTACCACTTCATTTTTAGAAAGCGAATTGATCCGCACGGGAAAAGGAGAGCATGATCTGAGTGAGATGTACAACGTTCGCATGACCTATCCGAAAAAAGCGGAAAACTATGTGCGTTATCAAGGCAAGGCGCAGTTTGGTCCCGGAAGTTTGAGCCATGACGTGCTCTTTGCATTAGAGGATTACGGAATTGTTCCCGAGTCCGTGTATGACGGAATTGAATACGGGGCAGAACGTCACAACCACGGAGAGATGGATGCTGTATTAGAAGCCATGATGGAAGCATTGGTGGATCAAGGTCCCGGAAAATTGACTCCGAGTTGGTCAAATGCGGTTGAAGGTGTTTTAGATGCATATCTTGGGGCTCCGCCCGAGGAATTTAGCTATCAAGGCAAGAAGTATACTCCTTCGTCGTTTCGCGATGCCATGGGGCTCAAAGCAGCTGACTATGTCAACCTTAGCTCATTTACTCATCATCCGTTTTACAACTCGTTTGTGTTAGAGGTTCCTGATAATTTCTCTCGGGGAAGTTTCTATAACGTACCACTCGATGATCTTGTAGCGATGACTGAGAAAGCACTAAATGCAGGGTATACTTTAAGCTGGGATGCAGATGTGAGCGAAAGAGGTTTTTCTTTCCGCAATGGAATGGCAGTAATGCCTGAAGACGGAGTAGACAAAAGCAATATGTTCATAGAGGAAACCCCAGAAATGAAAGTCACTCAGGACAACCGTCAAGCAGCTTTCGATTCACAGGCTACCACAGATGATCACCTGATGCACATTGTGGGAATAGCTAATGACCAATTTGGAAATCCGTATTTCATTGTAAAGAACAGCTGGGGCTCTAGCAACCCATACGGTGGAATCCAGTATGTGTCTTATCCGTATTTCAAGATGAAGACAATTTCCGTGTTGGTGCATAAAAATGCATTGAGCAAGGAACTCAAGTCAAAGTTGAGCATCAAATAATTTCCAGTTAGATGGCAAAGCGCCAGAAGTCTCGCGTACGCAGAATTGTTGGGAAATTGGTACGCCTAGTTGCTTGGTGCATCCTGGCTAGCGTGCTTTGGGTCTTGCTTTATAAATGGGTGAATCCACCTATTACTGTACTTCAGGTCCGCGAATACTTCAAGCTGGAAGAAGGTCAAAAATTTCGAAAAGACTGGGCAGATTACGAGGATATTAGCAAGCAAATGCCATTGGCACTTGTGGCGGCGGAAGATCAGCGATTTGCGCATCATTCTGGGTTCGATTGGGAGGCCATTGAGGCAGCCGCAGAATACAACCGCACTCATGACAAAACCAGAGGGGCAAGTACCATTTCTCAACAAGTAGCTAAGAATGTTTTTCTGTGGCCGCAAAGATCTTGGTTTCGCAAGGGGTTGGAGGTGTGGTTTGCCATGTGGGTGGAGTTGTTGTGGTCCAAGGAGCGCATATTGGAAGTCTACATGAACGTAGCGGAAACTGGCACGGGCACGTTTGGTGTGGAGGCCGCATCTCAGCGTTTTTTCAAAAAGCCTTCCTCTAAACTATCCAGGAGGGAAGCCTCACTCATTGCAGCATCTATTCCTAGTCCCCGAAAAAGTAATCCGGCCAAGCCCTCCACGTATTTGAACAATCGCGCCATTAAGATTGAGCGACAGATGCGGATGTTGGGGAGGTGGGACTGGAGTGAGCAATAATTAATAGTTAGTAATTATTAGTTAAGAGTTAATTGGGGGGCTTCTGTCAGTTCGAGTGTTCTGTTTCGAGATTGAAGATTTCTTTCATATTGGATTCTGCAGAATGTATCGAGAACGGTGATGACTACTTGAGCTTAAAACCGATAACCCGCGTACTAAGTCTTGGTAACCTGAATAATCACCTTCCCGCTATGTTTCCCTTCTCCAAAATACTGGAGTTTTTCTGGGTATTGTTTCAGAGGGTACGGGCCATCTATGATGCACTTTAGATGGCCGTTTTGATGCATTTGAAGGACGCCCTCAATGCCTTGGTTTGGCTTCAGCGCTAGAATAGACAAGCTCTTTCCAGTAAATAACTGGATGAGTCCTTTCAAAAGCACCAAGCTCAAAATTTTACTCAATGATCCTCCAACGGTGATATAGATACCCTTGGGTTTTAATGAAGCTAAATATGAAAATGGTGATCGATTGGTTTTGCAATCGAGGATGAGGTTATATTGTATCCCGTTTTTTGTGAAGTCTATTTGTTTGTAATCAATAACCTCGTCAAATCCGAGTGAAGACATCATCTGGAGCTTTGGGCCAGTGTCGACGCCTGTCGCATCACTACCGTATTGCTTCAAGATCTGCACTCCAAAGGTGCCCACACCTCCACCGCCTCCGTTGATCAATATTTGTCCTCCTTTGAGGTTGTTCAGATGAGGTTGAATGGATTGCCAAGCCAGCAAAGATGCGTGGGGAAGGGAGGCCGCTTCTGTGCGAGACAAATGGCTCGGTTTCCTGACCAGTGCATTTTCATGAATGGCAATGAATTCAGCCATGGCTCCAAAACCGAATCCGGAGATGTCGCCAAAGACTTCGTCGCCTACCTTGAAGCTGTTTGCGCCTTCGTCCACTTTTTCAATAGTTCCAGATAACTCCATTCCTGGGGTTGGATGTTTTGGCTTGAACAAACCAAAAAGCAGCCGATATAAGACGGGTTTACCACGGACCATACTCCTATCATAATCATTCACAGCAGAAGCATGGACTTTCACGAGGACCTCGTGCTTTTTAAGAGCCAGAAGAGGGCTTTCTTCTACTTTGAGCTGAGCTGGAGAACCGTATTTGGAGTAGCGGATGACTTTCAAGTGATGGGAATATAACTCACAAAAAATGGAGTTTCGCTAGAAAGACGAAAAGGACCAATCGTAAGTTACAAGCCAATCAATCATTCTCGCGCATTATAATTTGTTCTTCTTTTACTTTTTCCCATAACTCCATGTTTTCAGGATCGGCCATGGCTGCTTTCATCGCCTCTACGTAATTCGGATGGTCGCGGTATTTGAATTCGGTCCAAGTGGTTTGCGGAATGATAAATAAAATGAGTCCTATTCCGCCAATCAATGCAAACCGCTGAAATAGAGTTGTATGAAAACTTGTTTTGGATTTCCTGGAATTCGAGAATAGCAATATCGTCATCGCAAAAAGGCCAACCAATCCCAATCCAAGACTTATCCGTGCTCCTGGCCATGATTGAATTTTGAATAGTATTCCAACCAATGTGCTGGCCAAGAATACTCCTGAAAACACGGAGTAAAGCGCCTTTTGGGTGGTAACTTCTTTGTAGGATTCTTTTTTGAAAATTGCGCGGAATGGAATTCTGTTGAAAAGCGCAAAACCGAAATAAAAATACAGAAATGCTAAAATTGAAATTGTTAGAACCGCAATAATTCCAGAGCCCGGAGCAGAGAGTAGATTGAGAGTTAAGCCAAGTAATGCTAGGGCAATGAGGATGGTTTCATTTTTTTTCATGGAGAGATATTTTAAATGTTGTGAGCAATGCACCCAGTTGAGTGTTGTTGCAGTGGTTTCTTAAGTCTGGTGTAGACGTCGGAATCGATGTTCTTTATTTAAGCAGTTCTAATCAGAGTTTGAGACAAATTTCAGTCAACTAATCTGAAGTGACTTTGAGAAATTCAATTTCTTTTACTGTGCTTTCGGAGGCAATATGGAAGCCAACTAATTCCCCTTTTGAATTTCGATTGAAAGAATATCTGGTGCGTTGATTGGATCCCAATTCATCTTTTCTTCGAGCATACAATGGAATGTCTTCATTGTTCTTGAAACTCAAGAAGGGTAGACCATCTCGGTTACCAATATGATATGTGATGTCTAGTTCTTTGGAGAAATAGTCGCCAACAAATTCTGTCAAATTGAATTCTTCCAAATCTGCTAGTTGTACTTTGTCAAAGTAGAACAGTGCCCCTGCAAAGTCTACAGTTAAATCGAATTCTGGAGAAGTTGGATGAATGGTATATACAATGCTGAGATTGTCTTCTCTGACGAGCGAGTTTTTTTCTCCATTTATCAATGCCACAGGTGCCCTGCCAAAACTAGATTGTGCCCAAACTGTGTCATTGTACAAGGTTATTTGCATGAGTAAGTCGCTGTTTTGTTCTTGATAATCACCAATGAACGAAGCCAGTTCTTCCAGACTGTGTTTGTATGTGAGGGCTTGAGTGACTTGTTTTTCATTTGGCTCCAGAAATGAATCAAGAACCTCATAAGAGATTTGATCTGCATTGATATGTTCAGAATTGGTCAATACAATTACCGCCAGATCTAATTCTGGAATGGCTACTATTTTTGAGCGCATCCCAAGGTCTCTTCCGCCGTGGTTGAGCGTTGAATAACCTTGATAATCTGAGACAAAAACACCTCTTGCACAATTGTTTGCGCTCCCATTATTTAAAGTGTCTAAACTTGACAAAAATGAGGAGAGGTATGAAAAGTCAGCATTCTTGTTGAGAAGGATTTCAGACCATTTGGCCATATCTTCTATGGTGCTCCCAACTCCTCCAGCACCTACACATAAGGTGAGTGAGATGGGCTCCATGTAGACGTTGTCGCGTTTGTAGTAACTATGTGCTCTGTTTTTGATTACTTGGTGAATATCTGTTTTGAAAAAGGTCTGTGACATTTTCAGTGGAACAAAGAGTTCATCGTTTGAAAATTCTGGGATGCTTTTTCCAGAGATGCGTTTTACAATTAAAGCAAGCAAAACGTAGTTGGAATTGGAATACAACATCTTATCTCCGGGAGAATGATTGACGCCACGTTGAAGATAAATGAGCTCTTCAATCATTTCATTGGTGTAGCCCTCATGGTCGTAATCAAACCCTTTTAAATTGAGCAAAACATTATGATTCCGTAGTCCGCTAGTGTGATTTAGTAAGTGCTTGATGCGAATGGTGTCTCCGAAAAAATGAAGTTCGGGAATGTGTTTTCTGACATCATCTTCCAAACTAAGTTGTTTTCGATGCTCCAATATACCGATGCACGAAGCAGTCATTTGTTTGGTAATGGATGCCAGTCCGAATATGGTTTCTGAAGTGATTGGAATGTCATATTCCAAATTCGCCAGTCCAGCATAGCCAGAATGGATCAACTCATTTTGATGAACGACACCAATTGCAAGGCCGGGTCCATTTGAAGAGGTCTGCGTGGAAAGCAAAGAGTCTAGAAAACGCTCTTGGTTTGTTTGTGAAAACCCGGTATAGGTAAATAGCAATAGGCTAAATGCAGCGAATAGTCTCATCATTTTTTATTCTTGTAATGCGAATATTCAATTATGGGACAGATTTGATCGGCTTCTTGATAGTTACTTCCCAATCTCCTTGTGAAACACGGTCTGGGTAGGGAATGCAAAACCTAATCCAGCGGCGTTGAACTTTTCAAGGATTTCCAAATTCACCTGACTTTGAATTTCTAAGATGTCTTCATCTTTGATGATGAAATAGATCATGGTGATGTTCAAGCTAAAATCTCCAAAAGAATCAAAAATCACAAAATGTTCGTCTTCTAAACTCTTGTGATCTAAAATAATATCCTTGAGGATTTGAAT
>CAZKMC010000063.1:0-11677 GCA_964553485.1 uncultured Comamonadaceae bacterium | reverse complement strand
AGCACGGTGCTCCAATGTGATTTCGTCTATTTCACTTCGATAGACAATTTTATGTGTTCCTGGTATATCATCCTCACGCACGGAAACAACTCCCAGTGGTCCTTGTCCCGTTTCAAAGTCATTGTTCCATTCGCTGTATTTCGTAGAACGGTCAATCAAATCTTCTGCAAGAGTTATCGCTGTTCCGCTAGGGGCATCTTTCTTGTGTACATGGTGGATTTCCGTGAGATGTGGTTCGTACATGGGAAATCGATCCATGGTTTCTGCTACCATTTTATTGAAATGGAAGAACAGGTTGACTCCTAGGCTGAAATTACTAGCATAGAAAAGAGCGCCGTTGCTTTCCGAACATCTTTGTTTGACTTCGGGCAATCTTGCATACCAACCGGTGGTTCCAATAACTACGGGGACGTTTGCCTCAAAACATGCAAAGATGCTTTCAACGGCAACTTCTGGGTTTGTAAATTCGATGGCTACGTCTGCACCTGAACTTCTGAGGTCTGCAGCGTTGGCTCTTCTTGAAGAATCTGAAGTCAGGACAATTTCATGGCCTTTGTGCAAAGCAAGTTGCTCAATGATTTTCCCCATTTTCCCATGTCCAATCAACGCAAGTTTCATCAGGCGAAATTAAAAATTAACTACCAGTGATAAACCAGCTTTTACACCGGCGGAAGGTAAGGTGTAGGGAAGGATGTGAAAGCTTAAATCCTCGTCAACGTCAAAATAAAACAGATGGGCGTCAACATTGGCATCCAAAAGATTCAGTAGATAAACACCGGCTAGGCTCATGTAAGAGATGTCTCTCCATCTGCGGTAAGTCTCTTGTATTTCATCAAGTTGACTTGCGGAGTACAATGTCTCATTTATCGTAGTAGGATTATCATCAAGTTCAGCGATATACGCATCCTTGAAATATTGGAAATTCTTGTTGTTATCACGGATAAAGTAGACACATGTCCCCATTCCAACATAGACAATCGGGATTTTCCAGTACTTCTTGTTGTAGGCTTGTCCCAGCCCTGGAAGTAGGGCACTCATGATGGTTGCCTTTTGTGGAGAATGTTCCAAAACGTTCACGTCCTTCACTTGAATATCTGCAGCATCAGTGAGAGTAGAGTCCTGTGCGCGCAGCGCTAGGAACGAACAAAGGAGAAATAACAAAAGCAGTGTATACCTCAAAAATTTAGTTTTTCCATGATCATCCTCAAGTCATATTCAGACCCAAACTTGATTTCGATTTTGCCACTGCCATCTTCTTTTGCTCTGAAGTCCACGGCTTTGCCCAATCTCAAGCGAAGGTCTGCTTGGAATTTTTGCTGTTCAAAAGAAAGCGAGGTGCTTTTTGTCCCGGCAGATGCATTATGAGTCACCTCACCATTTCGAACCAATTCTTCTGTTCTTCTAACGGATAAGTCTTGTTGAATGATTTGCTCAAAGAGTCTTTTTTGTTTTTTTGGGTCGCCCACAGTAATCAACGCTCTTGCGTGTCCCATGGAAATCTGCTTTTCAATAATCCCAATTTGTATCTCTGCGGGAAGCTTTAGCAAACGGAGATAGTTGCTTACAGTTGACCTGTTTTTTCCAACCCGGTCACTCATTTCATCTTGAGTGAGGTTACATTCTTCTATCAGTCTCTGATAAGAAATCGCAATTTCAATCGCATCGAGATTTTCTCTTTGGATGTTTTCCACTAAAGCCATCTCAAGCATTGCCTGATCATCCGCTACGCGGATATATGCAGGGATTTCATCTAGTTCAGCAATTTGAGATGCTCTGAACCTACGCTCACCGGATATCAACTGATATTTGGCCGCAGAGATTCTTCTAACAGTAATTGGCTGGATGATTCCTAAATTGGAAATACTTTCTGCCAATTCGGAAAGAGCAACCTCGTCAAATTTTGTTCTCGGTTGAAATGGGTTTGCTTCAATTTGAGCAATCCGAAGCATTGCAATTGAACCAGCCACATTTCCAACGCTTCCTTGTTCGATTGGTCGGGAAGAAGGTATTGAATGTGCATTGTCTAAGAGGGCACTCAACCCTCTTCCTAGTGCTTGCCGCTTAGCCATTGTTCAGATCCATAAATTTTTCCTCGTCTTTGAGGCGTGTCATTTGATTCTTTTGCAAAAGCTCTCTTGCAAGATTGAGATAGTTGATGCTTCCTTTGCAACTAGCATCGTGCATGATAATCGTTTCTCCAAAACTTGGAGCTTCTCCCAGACGAGTGTTTCTGTGGATCACGGTGTTGAATACCATTTCTTGGAAGTGCATTTTCACTTCTTCAACCACCTGGTTAGCCAGTCTGAGTCTGGTATCATACATGGTCAACAAGATGCCTTCAATATCTAGATCAGTATTCAATTTGCTTTGAACAATCTTGATGGTATTCAACAATTTCCCCAAACCTTCTAGGGCGAAGTACTCGCATTGCACAGGTACAATTACAGAGTCAGAAGCAGTGAGGGCGTTAAGTGTAATCAAGCCAAGTGAAGGACTACAATCAATGATGATAAAGTCATATTGGTCTTTGATTTTATTCAGCGCCAATCTCAGCATGTATTCCCTATTGGGCATGTTGATTAGTTCAATCTCAGCCCCCACTAAATCGATATGAGATGGAATCAAGTCCAAGTTTGGATTATCAGTGGCGAAAATCATGTCGGACAAATCGGCTTGATCAACCAGTGCCTCATAGACACTTGTTTTCACGTTTTTGGGGTCAATTCCTACGCCTGAAGTGGCATTGGCCTGAGGATCTGCATCCACAAGCAATGTTTTGTATTCCAGCACGCCTAAACAAGCCGCCAGATTTATAGCGGTAGTTGTTTTTCCAACTCCGCCTTTTTGATTTGCTATAGTTATGATCTTTCCCATGTCCGAATTATAATTCAGTCGATTCTCCTATTTTCAATAATATCAATTCTTTTCCCGCCTCTTTAAATTCATTGACCGCTTTTTCGTGATCAATTTCAATAGGAGGGAAGGTATCGTAATGCATTCCAATCACTTTGTTGCACCGGACCATTTCTGCGCACCTCACGCCATCTCTAATACCCATGGTGAAATTGTCTCCAATAGGTAGAATGGCTAGATCTGGAGTTTCATATCGCCCAATCAGCTCCATGTCCATGGTCAATGCGGTATCTCCTGCATAATACACACGTTTGTGCTCTGAGTGCAACACAAATCCTCCAGGATTACCTCCGTAAGTTCCGTCTGGTAGAACACTTGAATGAACTGCGTTTACAAATTTGACGGAGCCAAAATCGAATTTTCGGCTTCCACCGTGATTCATGGCCCATACATTTTCAACCCCTCTTTCTTCGAACCAGGAAGCAACTTCAAAATTCGAAACTACAGTCGCCTTGGTTCTTTTAGCGATTGACTCAACATCAGCAACGTGGTCACTATGCCCATGTGAAACCAAAATATAGTCGGCCTTTAACTCATCTACATGGATGTGCTTGGCTAGCGGATTTTGGGAAACAAACGGGTCAAACAAGATGGTACTTCCCCCAGCTTCAATTGAAAAACATGCATGTCCTAAATACGTGATCTTCATCTTAACTTGTGCTGCAATCACAGAGAAATATATTTTTCATGCGTTGAAAAACTATTTCTTTGCAAGACAGTTATAAGCTCGTAAAGTTAAGCCGAATCAAGGCGCAAAGGGGATAAAGTTATGCACACGGGTATTGTGGAAACGACGTTGAAAAAGCACATAGTTTGAACATAGACAATCGACTTACAATTATTGCTGGAACCACTAGGGAAAACAGCAACAGCGCGCTAATAGCAAGGTTTTATGCCGGGCAATTAAGCTCCTCAGGTGCAGAGGTTAAAGTGCTAGATCTAAAAGATTTACCACGCGATTTTGTATTCTCGGATATGTACGGTAAACGTTCTGACGAAATGCGTGAAATCATAGACGTTTACCTTGAGTCCACTCAGAAATTTACATTTGTGATTCCAGAATACAATGGTGGTTTCCCCGGGGTACTAAAAGCATTCATTGATGCGGTACCTCCATCGGTTTTTTATGGCAAAAAAGCAGGACTAATCGGAATAGCATCTGGACATGCTGGTGGTCTGCGACCATTGGATCAATTCACGAATGTGCTCAATTACTTGCAGGTTAATGTCTTACACCTCAAGCCGAAATTATCAAATATCGAAGCTGCTATTGTAGATGGGAAATTGGATGATCCACGGGCGAAAGAACTTCTTAGACGCCACGCAGATTTAATGTTGAATTTTTAAAGGGCTAATCCTTCCCTAGATCGTCAAAACTAATGTCTGAACCAACGTGAGATTGAGATTTGATTTCTTCTGATTCCTCAGTTTCTGTCCCCTCAGACTCTGAATCGCTGCCAATCCTATCCATTGGAGATTCTTCTGAAAACTCACCATTAGATCGCAATTCTGTAATCTTGTCTACCGTTTCTTGAAGTCCCTCTACAAACTTGTCAAAGTCCTCTTTGTAAAGAAAAAGTTTGTGTTTTTCGTAGTGGTGTTTTCCGTCATCAGAATACCTTCTTTTGCTTTCCGTTATGGTGAGGTACAAGTCGTTTCCTCGCGTGGTCTTCACGTCAAAGAAATATGTTCGTTTGCCTGCACGCACAGCCTTGGAAAAGATGTCTTCCCTTTGATTATCTCCTTCTGACATACTCCCTAGGTTTTGGATTTGGTTTCTATCAAATGTAAAAATTATTTCAATACAAGTCGGTGTTCAGCTTCACGGCAGCACTTATAAACGTTCAATTTCACAGATTATCGCCTCATCTCAACAGTGAAATGTGCCCAGTAAACTCTCTGGGATAGAACAATAAATCCTCAACAACAATATGATAAATATACACGCCGTCTGCTGCAAAATGTTCACCTTCTTTTACGTTGCCTAACCAAGGTTCATAAGGGTCGTCTGATGTAAAAACAATCTCTCCCCACCGGTCGTGTATCTCAATCCTATAAGAAGAGATGCCAGTGAAAACAGGCTTAAATACATCATTAATCCCATCGTTGTTTGGAGTGAAACTGTTCGGTACGTAAAACAAAAACCCTTCTACTGCTACCAAGGCATGTGCTACGTCCAAACAGCCATATTCGTTGACTACCGTTTGGTAAACATCCATATATCCAGACTGTGAAAAGCTGTAGAAAAAATCACAGTCAGATGAACTTCCACCATCTTCAAAGGTGTAATAACAAGAAATTGAACCCTCACTTAAATCAGTGATTTCTACTTCAGGTTCGAGGATGTTTACGGTATTTGGGTTAACATCAAATCCTGCTTGTGGCTCGGGAAAAACAGTCACCGCATTGAATTCCGTCATTTGAAGGGTCTCAATACACCCTTCTGTAGTGCTCATTGTAAGCGTAATGTCATAGGTGCCGGGCACATTGTAAATATGCGTGGGGTTTGGAATATTGGAAATGCCCCCATCTCCAAATTCCCATAAATAGGTGATTTGCGTGGCAGCAAAAGCTGAATCCAAGACATGGACCAACAAAGGGGGACAACCACTGGATTCAAGAATGTTGAAATTAATAGTAGGATTAGGAAGTATTTCAATCACTGAATTGTAGCTGTCCACACATCCGTTTGCACTTATTGTAAGGCCAATTGGAAAGGTCCCGGGCTCGGCAAAACTA
The DNA here is from genome assembly GCA_964553485.1 of uncultured Comamonadaceae bacterium. GTDB lineage: Bacteria > Bacteroidota > Bacteroidia > Flavobacteriales_D > Sanyastnellaceae > CAZKMC01. The sequence continues at coordinate 6,025 of CAZKMC010000063.1, read as the reverse complement.
ATGCCGGATGGATTAACCAAAACAGACGTTGGCATGTTGGATAATGCGCCAAATTCCCATTCAAATTCAGAGCTTGACTCCTCAAATCCCATGGCTTCAAAACTGAATGCATTGCCTTCGAAACATTGAGCAGGCGGTGTTTCGAAATATGGATCTAAGAGCCAGTAGATAGCGTATTCAGCCGTAACGGTGTCTGAACAAGTGAAGTCTGAAGAAGCAATCAAAGTAACAGTATACACTCCCGTATCAGCATAGGTATATGACGGATTTGTCAAAGCGCTCATGTCATTCGAGAGTCCGGGTACTCCAAAATCCCACGAGTAACTTGTGGCATTTTCACTGAGGTTTTCAAAATCAAATGTGAGGCCATCGCAATATATTTCCTGACCCTCTAATTCAGCAACTGGCTGAGGAGGGACTTCAAACAATTCCGTCACACTGGCTTCACATCCGTTGTCAAATACCGTTAGTGAGACTTCATATGTCAAAGCTCCGTTGAAGGTGATGTTTTCCGGGCTTTGGTCATCGCTGAAATTCACATTGGCATTGGGTCCAAAATCCCAGGCGAATTCAGCATCCGAGTCAAAAGATCCCCCCGCATTGAAGTCGTACCAAATTTGATTGTTTTGACATGCGAAATCACTTTGGAATATAGCTGGTGAAATCAATGGATAAACGGCATATTCTGAAAATGTGGTGTCTGCACAAGGCCAGTTTGGATTAGCCACAAGCATTACCGTATAGATGCCAGTGTCTTGGTACGTGTAGACCGGATTCGGGTCCGTGCTAGTATCAGAAGTCGTGCTCGGGTCACCAAAATCCCAATAGAAAGAACTGGCATTCTCTGATTCCTGCGAAAACTCAAACGTTAGCCCTTCGCAAAATTGTTCCTGAGCTGGAATCGAAGCAACTATCGTTGGATCACAAATGGTCACGTTGAATTGGAAGTCACGGTTGGTATTACTTAGCAATACACCATTCCGATACTCCTTGACACAAACTCCTACCACGAACTGTCCCGTCTGAGTGGGGGTGCCTGTGATGAGTCCTGTGTTGGCGTCTATGTTAAATGCAGGATCGCTATCGATTGGGTAATTCACTGAATAGCCTGGACCCCAAACCACGTTGTTAAATGGTGGTGGATCAGGAGGGACAGGGCTTGGAAATTCAGGAGAACCCCCCAACAAAGGCGTACAAAATTCATAAGTCAGTTCGTCACCGTCTATGTCTAAAGCGCTGTGGTCAAACACAAATGATGCTCCTAAACACAAGGCAACAGGGGGGAAGTTTAGATATTGGGGACAACTGTTGTATTCGGTTGTCAGGTTTGTGCCAGGGATTTGTGTCCAAAAAGTAGCACCGGAGTCATCAGGGTTCACGAGGTTGATGATAGACGGATTTCGGCAACAACGCTGATAAACCAGATCGTATGAGTCAGCAACTTCAGGTAATTCTAAATACCCTTCAAAGATTGCCTTTTCAACGCACACGTCTGGAGGCAAAACAAAACATGGATTCTCAAGGGTTACGGGCACCAGGCTGACTTCAGCATCAGAAAGTGGCAAAGATAGCTGGGTCACATAATTTCCATTCAGGTATACACCAACCGAAACAAAATCATCAAATGGCGTTCCGTTGGTGTTGGTAGCACCACAATCTCGATAGACCACTAAGCGCACGAGATATTCTTCATCATCAACTTGGGTATAGGTCAACTCGCCTCCTACAATATGCGTTGCATCCACTTTTGAGACCCCCAAAAATAGCAATAGCAAACACAGCAGGAACCGCTTCAATGAAAGGATAGTCTGTAAATTATAACTCATTCAGATAGCAAGATAAGGAATGGAACTAGCTTCAGTTCATTGAAATTCCATTATTTAAACCAATAATTTGCAGATGTTAGATTCCTTTTTGTTTCTGTTTTACAGTCCAACGGGTTATTCTATCTTTCGAAACAATTTGATTCTATGATATTTTCTTCGTTCAACCTACATCCTTCTTTACTTGAAGGCCTCGAAGCTATGGGGTTTGAGAAAGCAACACCCATTCAAGAACAGGCCATTCCATTGGTAATGGATTCAAAGGATGTGATAGGAATTGCGCAAACAGGTACAGGAAAAACTGCTGCTTTTTTGCTTCCAACCATTCACAAAATTCTCAGTAATCCTGCCGAAGGGAGAATCAGAGCACTGATAATTGTTCCAACTAGAGAACTCGCTGTTCAAATTGATCAGGCCTTGGAAGGGCTTGCCTATTTCACAGGAGTTTCTTCAATTCCAATTTATGGAGGAGGCGATGGCTCTGAGTTTTCGCAAGAAAAGAAAGCCCTGAAATCCGGTGTGGATGTGGTGGTTGCAACTCCAGGAAGATTTATTAGCCACTTGAATCTGGGCTATGTGGATCTGTCAAATCTGGATGTGTTGATTCTTGATGAGGCGGACCGTATGCTGGACATGGGATTCCACAAAGACATCATGCGGATTGTGGACATGGTTGGGAAAGACCGCCAAACCTTGATGTTCTCTGCAACGATGCCCTCCAACATCATGACCTTGGTCAAGACCATTCAAAAAGACCCAGTAACTGTCAAAATTGCACTTTCAAAGCCTGCTGAAAATGTGCTTCAAGTTGCATACTCGGTCTTTGATGAACAAAAACCAAGATTATTGGTTGAGCTCTTGAAAGGAAAAGACCTCACAAGTGTTATTGTATTCTCCAGTACCAAGAAGAATGTATCAAGATTGCATGGGGTACTATTAGATAAAGGCGTTTCATGCGCTGCTATTTCTTCAGACCTGGAGCAGAAAGAAAGAGAAAACGTCTTGCTGCAATTTAGAAACCGTAAAATCACAGTGTTGGTGGCTACCGATGTAGTGAGCAGGGGAATCGACATTGATGATATTGACCTTGTAGTGAATTATGACGTGCCTTCTGATGCAGAAGATTATGTCCACCGTATTGGAAGGACCGCAAGAGCGTCTAAATCAGGTGTGGGAATCACATTCATTGGCCCTGACGAACAACATAAATTCAAAAAGATTGAGGACTTGATTGGTTCAGAGGTTCGCAAATTGGCAGTGCCGGCTCATATTGGTGAGGGACCAGAATACAACCCGAGAGCACAGAAATCAAGAGGCAAGGGTCATGGGTTCAAAGGCGGCGGTGGCGGTCAAAGAAAAAAGCATTCCAATGGACAAAATAGAAAGAACTGATAAAGAGTGGAGAGAAATGCTATCTGAAGAAGAATATCGTGTGATGCGGAAAGCGGGCACTGAAAAACCTTTCAGTGGCGAGTACAACATGCATTTCGAAGATGGAATCTACCACTGCAAGGGATGCGGAACTGCTCTTTTTAACCACAAAAGCAAGTTCGATGGCCACTGCGGCTGGCCAAGTTTTGATCAGGAAATTGAAAAAGGAATTATCCTGGAAAAACGAGATACCTCACATGGAATGATTCGCACAGAAATTGAATGTAGTAAGTGCGGAACTCATTTGGGACATATATTTCCAGATGGACCTACTGCTTCAGGATTAAGGTATTGTGTGAACTCGATCAGTCTCGGGTTTTCGGGAGAAGAAAAATAATCTATCTCATCTTTTCTTTCAAAAGGGCCCGTCTAAATTTGTCTTCTGCTTGCAATAATTTAACCGTGCGTTCAGCACCAAGGATAGGCAAACAATCATGAAGAAACTTTGCTTCAAGCTGAGCTTCAGATTGCCTTCTAGCCTCCATTTCGGTCACAAACTTTTGCACCTCAGAATTAGTGATGCTCGAACCTTTCTCATTCATGCCCATCACTAGCTTTTTGTGGCTCATTTTCAATTCTTTTTTCTCCTTTTCAAAAGCATTAAAAAGTGGCCAGAATTGTTGTCCCTCTTCAACTGTCAACGACAATTCCTCAGACAAAAAAGCAATACGTAATTGCTCAACTTTATCTCGTTTAGACTGCCGGCCTGGTTGTGCAAAAGCCGTTGCACAAACCGAGAGAAGTATCAATAAAAGTCCTGTTTTTTTCATGTCTTAATTGTATTCATTTTCAATCACCCAATCCAAATCATCTTCAAGGTAGTGATGCACCTCGTCTTCCGTCAGAATGTCGATTTCTGTCATGCCATCATAGGTCCATTCAGATTCAAAACTGTCCTCTGAATATATGTCAATTAGTTCTTTTTCAGTAAGTTCTGTGTTTTCAAGTAAGCAGGCAAAGGTTATACATTCGTCTTCTGCGCTCTGCGCGAGGAAGGTGGTAACGGCCAAGATAAGAACCGCTGCACTAGCGGCAAGCCAATAAAATCGCTTAGTTGAGTACAGCTTTCTGACCGGGACTTCTTTAAGTTCAGAAGCACGGCTAGTTTGGGCGAAAATATCTTCTGACAATTGTCCAAAATATCCCTCGGGAGTTTTCAGAGCAGAATCGTTTTTTGTTTCAATGGAGATGTTCTCAGGTGTATCTGAGATTCTTTGAATGAGATCAGCTCTTGCAGATTCAAAATATCCTTCTGGTATTTGGAAGCTGGAAGTTGATTCGCTTTTATCTAGAGTTGAGGCGGAACGTAAAGCCCATTCCTCGCGCAGCAAATCAAAATACATCTCAGGAACAACAAAGACAGACATTCTAGGCAAGGCAAAAAGGGTAGGGGCCTCCTTTTGAAGCTGTTCCTTTTCTTGCTTGTATGTTTGATTTGTGCTCATATTTCTTTGACGCTAATTATTGCTCTGAGTTTAACCTTGGGTAAGTATGTTTTCAACCTTTTTGACTGCATGGTGGTAGCTAGCTTTCAACGCGCCAACAGATGTGCCGGTAATTTCAGCCATTTCCTCATAGGGGGTTTCGTCATAGTAACGCATTAGAAAAACGGCTTTTTGTTTGGTAGGTAAGGTGGCAATGGCCACTTGTAATCTTTTCTGAATTTCATCACCTGTAAACAGTTCGTCACTTTGTAAGGCAGTTCCTAATTCATGCTCTACCAGTTCCAAAGGCACACCAGCCAGACGTTTTTTCTTATTGATAAATGTAATGGTTTCATTGTGCGCGATGCGAAATAGCCAAGTAGACAACTTACTTTCTCCCCTGAATGAATTGAGTCCTTTCCACACTTTTATGAATACCTCCTGGCAGATGTCGTGGGTGTCTTCATGGTCCAGAACCATCTTCCTCACGAAGTAATACACGGGTTGCTGCTGGTTATTGACCAATTGTTCAAAAATACGCTTGCGCTCCTCGGGGTCTTGGAGTTGTTTTACAATGGCCGATTCCGGAAGAGAAGAATTCAAAGGTATCCGTGTGTGTGTTTAATTCAGACTAAGTTACACACTGAAGGTTTAATGGGCGGGAAGATTTTTTTAACCCCGTTCGTTGAAAAGGGTGATATGCCCAATTTTGATAATCGGGATGCCGTCATAGATTTCGCGGTAGAAAACCCTGTAATGATAGATTCCGGCCGGCATTGCAAGTCCATCTACCTTGCCATCCCATTTTTGTTCTGGATAATGCAAAGTGTAAATGATTCCACCCCAACGATCGTAGATATCTAGATGGAAGTCATAGGGGTCACAGTCATACACCACTTCGAACTCGTCATTCAAGCCGTCAGAATTAGGGGTGAATGCACTTGGAACGAAAAGGGGACAAGCACATTCAATCACATCCACCTCAGTGGTGTCAGATGCCACCCAGCAGCCGTCGTCGTCAGTTACAGTTACCCAATAGATGCCGGGACTAAGAACATCGTACGTTGAATTGGTTGTGCCGTTTTTCCATACATAAGTACCTTCAATCGCAGAGGCATCAAGGATAATGGGAACACCAAAACACACTTCATATCTACCAGCAAGAATGTCTTCTGGATATAAGCTGTATTCAATATAGATGGCATCAGATGAATTTCCACAATGGTTGGTGACATTTACGGAATATGTATTCGTAACATTGTTGTTCACCTCTAAGGTTGAAGCCGTGGACCCAGTGTTCCATTCATAGGTGGCGTCTTCAAACGGTACGGTGGCATCTAACAGCAG
>CAZKMC010000062.1:7649-11679 GCA_964553485.1 uncultured Comamonadaceae bacterium | reverse complement strand
CACCACTCGGCAATTCAAGTCGCATTAAGGCATCTACTGTCTTACTTGAAGAACTGTATATATCCAATAGGCGCTTGTATGAGCTCAACTCAAATTGCTCTCGTGACTTCTTATTCACGTGAGGCGAACGCAATACCGTATACACTCTCCTATGAGTTGGAAGAGGAATTGGTCCGCTGATCACAGCTCCCGTGGCCTTAACTGTCTTTACAATCTTCTCAGCAGACTTGTCTACCAAGTTGTGATCGTATGACTTTAATTTAATTCTAATCTTCTGGGCCATCTTCTATTTATTTTGCAATTGTGGTTCCTTTCACACGAGCAACAACTTCTTCAGCAACACTTTTAGGTGCCTCTGAATAGTGAGAGAATTCCATTGTGGAACTAGCTCTACCAGAAGTAATTGTACGCAGATCAGTTACATATCCAAACATCTCACTCAATGGCACTTTAGCCTTCACAACTGTTGCACCACTTCGCTCATCAGTTCCTTCAATCAAGGCTCTTCTCTTGTTCAAGTCACCAATCACATCTCCCATGTTCTCTTCAGGAGTCAAAACTTCCAACTTCATCATTGGCTCCAACAATACAGGCCCACATTTTGGCAATGCATTCCTGTAAGCCATCTTAGCCGCTAATTCAAACGATAAACTATCTGAATCGACCGCGTGATATGAACCATCAGACAAAGTAACCTTCATAGAATCCACTTGGTACCCAGCTAGAACTCCATTCTTCATGGCTTCCTTAAACCCTTTCTCTACTGAAGGAATAAATTCTCTAGGAATGTTTCCACCCTTAATTTTATTCTCAAATACTAGACCTGGCTTTTCCGGATCATCGCTTGGTCCAATTGCAACAACGATATCAGCAAACTTACCACGTCCACCTGACTGCTTCTTGAATACTTCACGGTGATCGTAGGTTTTAGTGATCGCTTCTTTGTAAGCCACTTGAGGACGACCTTGGTTGCACTCTACTTTGAACTCACGCATCAAACGATCTAGGATAATCTCCAAGTGAAGCTCTCCCATTCCTGAAATTACTGTCTGGCCACTTTCCTCATCTGTTCTCACAGTGAAAGTAGGATCCTCTTCAGCCAATTTATTCAATGCAACACCCAACTTATCTAAGTCAGCTTGAGTTTTAGGCTCAATTGCAATTCCAATTACCGGCTCAGGGAAAGACATAGACTCCAATACAATTGGCTTTCCTTCAGCACAAAGAGTATCTCCTGTACGAATGTCCTTAAATCCTACTACAGCACCAATATCACCAGCTTCCAATTTATCAATTGGGTTCTGCTTGTTTGAGTGCATTTGGAAAATTCTTGAAATCCGTTCCTTCTTACCAGATCTAGTGTTAATCACATAAGATCCAGCTGGCAAAACTCCAGAATAGGCACGAACGAAACACAAACGACCAACAAAAGGATCGGTTGCAATCTTAAATGCTAATCCAGCAAACGGTTCATCCGAATCTGGGTGACGTACTTCTGTCTCCTCAGTCTTAGGATTTATTCCCGAAACTTCTTCCACGTCATATGGAGAAGGTAAATATTGCATCACGGCATCCAACATCGTTTGAACTCCTTTATTCTTAAAGGCAGATCCACACAACATCGGTGTAATATCCATCGCAATCGTTGCTTTACGCAAAGCTGCTACTAACTCTTCTTCTGTAATGCTCTTAGGGTCTTCGAAATACTTCTCCATAAGAGAATCATCTTGCTCAGCCGCAGCTTCTACAAGACGCTCACGCCAAAGTGCCGCAGTCTCTACTAAATCCTCTGGCATAGGAATCTCGCTCCAAGTCATTCCTTGGTCTTCCTCATTCCATATGAAAGCCTTATTGACAATCAGGTCAATCACACCACGGAAATCATCTTCGGCTCCAATTGGAACTTGCAATGGAACTGGCGTAGCCCCTAACATCGCTTTTACTTGCTCAATAACTTTGAAAAAGTCTGCACCAGAACGGTCCATTTTATTTACAAAGCCCAAACGAGGAACACGATACTTGTCTGCCTGACGCCAAACAGTCTCTGACTGTGGCTCAACACCTCCAACCGCACAAAACAATGCAACGGCACCATCCAAAACACGAAGAGAACGCTCAACCTCTACCGTGAAGTCAACGTGTCCAGGTGTATCAATAATATTCACGCGATAATCCTGATCACGGAAACTCCAGAAACAAGTTGTAGCTGCCGAAGTGATAGTAATACCACGTTCTTGCTCTTGCTCCATCCAGTCCATTGTAGCAGCTCCATCATGAACTTCACCAATCTTATGACTAATACCCGTGTAATACAGAACACGCTCTGTGGTAGTCGTCTTACCCGCATCAATGTGAGCCATGATGCCGATATTCCGCGTATAACTTAAGTCTCTTTTTGCCATCTTAGTTAAGCAATAATGCTATTAGAATCGGAAATGAGAGAAGGCCTTATTCGCCTCTGCCATTCGATGCGTATCTTCTTTTTTCTTGTAGGTCGAGCCTTCTTCTTTTGAAGCTGCAAGAATCTCAGCGGCCAAACGATCAGCCATTGTTTTTTCATTGCGCTTTCTTGCGTAGCCGATCATCCACTTGATAGCCAAAGATGTCTTTCGAGAATCTCTGATCTGTTGTGGAATTTGAAAGGTTGCCCCTCCAACTCTTCTACTTCTTACCTCAACCCCTGGAGTTACATTGATTAAAGCTTTTTTCCAAAGCTCCAATCCTTCTTCTCCTGATTTCTCTGAAACCTTATCAACGGCATCATAGAAAATCTCATAGGCGAGACTCTTTTTCCCATCCAACATCAAGTTGTTTACGAATTGGCTAACCAACTCATTCTTGAATCGTGGATCCGGTAGTACCGGTAACTTGCGTGCTTTTTTCCTTCTCATGGCGTCTTAACCGAAAAGTTATTTCTTAGGTCTTTTTGTTCCGTACTTAGAGCGTCTTTGTGCCCGGCCTTCTACTCCAGCCGTATCAAGAGCACCACGTACAATATGGTAACGTACACCAGGTAAATCTTTTACCCTTCCTCCACGAACCAGCACAATACTGTGCTCCTGTAAGTTGTGTCCTTCTCCACCTATATAGGCGTTAACTTCATTTCCGTTGGTCAAACGAACACGAGCCACTTTCCTCATTGCTGAGTTTGGCTTCTTTGGTGTAGTGGTATAAACACGTACACACACTCCACGTCGCTGTGGACATGAGTCCAAAGCGGCTGATTTGCTTGGTTTAACCTTTGTGATTCGTCCTTTACGAACCAGTTGTGATATTGTCGGCATAATGCGTATTTCCTTGGTCCAAATACTAAGTAAAAAATACCCTGTCCCAATTTTTTTGGGGCTGCAAATGTACAAGATATTCTCGGAAATCCAAGAGGGTAGGTAGATTAATTTCAAACGAATTCATCCAATTACCATTTTCATTCCTGAAACCTATATTCGATGCTCTTCCAACGTTATTTTTCAATTCACTGGAAAGCGCAACGAGCGCGCAAAGATAGTATTATCCTTTGATATAATCACCTCTTCATTTAGCTATTTATTTTCCGCTCACTAAACCACTACTTTTCAACAGGCATTTAGCTACCTTTGGATGGTGGATTTTTTGAAAGAACTGAACGAAGCGCAGCAAGCTGCTGTCCGTCACATAGATGGACCTCTTATGGTCATTGCAGGAGCTGGATCCGGCAAAACACGGGTACTTACCTATAGAATAGCACACCTTATCCAGAATGGTGTGGACCCTTTCCAAATTCTTGCACTTACCTTTACAAATAAGGCCGCAAAAGAAATGAAAGGCCGAATTGGAAAGATCGTAGGAGAAAACGAAGCCAGAAATATTTGGATGGGAACCTTCCACTCCGTATTCGCCAGAATTCTCCGAAATGAAGCCGATAGAATCAATTACCCTAGAAACTTCACCATCTATGATACGCAGGATAGTAAAAGCCTGATCAAAGACATTATTAAAGGAATGGGGCTAGATGATAAAATCTATAAACCCAACCTAGTATTTGGTAGAATCT
>CAZKMC010000062.1:0-7639 GCA_964553485.1 uncultured Comamonadaceae bacterium | reverse complement strand
TCATCTCCCCAGAAGGCTATCGCCAGAATACAGAAATCATTTCCGAAGACAACCAATCTGGGAGACCACGAGTTAGCGAAATTTATGCCCAATACGCTCTGAGATGCTTCAAAGCAGGAGCCATGGATTTTGATGACCTCCTTTATAAAACCAACATACTCCTCAGAGATTTTCCAGAAGTCCTTCATCAGTATCAACATAAATTTAGATACATCCTCGTAGATGAGTATCAAGACACAAACTTTGCCCAATACCTTATAGTAAAACAACTTTCAGCAATGCATGAAAACCTATGCGTTGTGGGAGATGATGCACAGTCTATTTATGCGTTTCGGGGAGCAAACATCCAAAACATCCTCAATTTTAGACAAGACTACCCAGACTATGCACTATATAAACTTGAACAGAATTACCGCTCAACAAAAACTATAGTCGAAGCCGCCAATTCTGTCATCGAGAAAAACAAAGATCAAATCAAAAAAATTGTCTGGACAAACAATGATGACGGTAACAAGATCAAAGTCCACAGATCAATGTCTGACAATGACGAAGGCTATTTTGTTGCCAACGAAATGTTCGATATCCACAACTCTGAAAAAGCTCATTGGGACGACTTCGCTATATTATATAGGACCAATGCCCAATCTAGGTCGTTTGAGGAAGCACTTAGAAAACTGGATATTCCATACCGTATATATGGAGGCCTTTCTTTCTATCAAAGAAAAGAAATCAAAGACCTCCTCGCTTACTTCAGATTGACGGCTAACCCTAAAGATGAAGAGTCGCTCAAACGAGTAATAAATTACCCCGCAAGAGGAATAGGAAAAACAACCGTTGAAAAACTTGTGATCTGCGCTGCGCTAAATGCTGTATCCATGTGGGACGTTATGGCAGCTCCGGAAACCTATCAGCCAGAACTGAACAAAGGCACCTTGAAAAAATTAGCGGATTTCATAACTATGATCCAAAGTTTCCAGGCAAGCCTGGAAACTCAAAATGCATATGACCTTGGTGAACACATGGCTAGGTCTGCTGGAATCCTAAAAGACTTATACTCAGACAAAACCCCAGAAGGAGTTGCCAGGTATGACAACATTCAAGAACTACTAAATGGTGTAAAACAGTTTGTAGATAGCGCCGGAACTCCAGATGAGTCAAAAACACTCTCCGATTTCCTTGTTGATGTAGCCCTGCTCACAGATGCTGACAACGACAATGACGATGAAATTCAAGTCAGCCTCATGACCATCCATGCCGCAAAAGGGCTCGAGTTCCCTTATGTTTTTGTAGTTGGACTTGAAGAAAACCTGTTCCCTTCTCAGCTATCCCTTAATTCAAAATCGGAGCTGGAAGAGGAAAGACGTCTGTTTTATGTGGCCTTGACACGAGCTAAAAAACGCGCCACCCTCTCTTATGCCATGTCCAGATACCGATGGGGACAACTGACTCAAGGTGAACCTAGCCGATTCATAGAAGATATCGATGAAAAATATCTGCAACTCCCCTCTGTGGCCCCTTCTCAAAGAGATCCTTTCAGTCGTTCTAGAGGGTTTGATGACGCACGTCAAAAGTTCTACAAACCAATGCCCGAGGCACCTAAGCCTGCTTCACCTCCTCAGGGAATGAAGAAGGTGACCCCATCCTCTCAGCAACCAACTCAAAGCCAAGCAAGTGCCTTAGATATTTCAGTAGGCATGGAGGTTGAGCACGCCAGATTTGGAAAAGGCAAAGTCATTAAAATTGATGGTAGCGCTCCTAATCACAAGGCCACGGTTTTCTTCCCCTCGTCCGGACAAAAGCAGCTACTCTTGAAGTTTGCCAAATTGAAAGTCCTGAATTAATCGAGGTTCTCTTCTTTGTTTTTGGTGGCGGCATTGCAATTCTTGCAACCGTTCTATCCACTATAGCTTTTTTCATTCTGGTGTGGCGCAATGTCTTTGCGGGTAGCTTCCAAGGTCGCTCCCGCAAATCCTTGCTTCATCACCAGAATTGAAAAAAGGCTGCCGTTCCTATCACTTGCCCAAGATTAAGACTTCAACTATTGCATGCTCTTTTTCAATCAAGCATACAACCAGCGGCTAGTTTTTACATCATACAACAAACACTAAACTTTTTACCCATGAAAAATATTCTTGCAATTCTATTGGCCGTATTTTCAGTCTCCATCCTTATCTCTTCTTGTAAAAAAGATGATCCACCAACTGGCACAAGTCCGGTAATTACTTCCAACTATGCAGACATAAGAGAATTCTTGGACAGCAAAGCTCCCCAAGCACAGTCGTTTACGATCAACGCCCAAATTCCGATTTCAATCCGCACAGAATATGGTACCACTTTAACATTTTCTTCTAATGCTTTTCAAGATGCCCAAGGCAACATCGTTACAGGAAATGTGGACATTCAAGTCACAGAATATATGAACCGTTCAGAAATGATACTGGGAGATAAACCCACGGTGAGCAACGGCCAAATTCTGATTTCAGGAGGAGAATTCAATGTAGAAGCATTCCAAAACGGAGCTGAACTTGAAGCATCTCCTACTTATTCTCTTCAAATGACTGTTCCAACAGATAATCCAGATAATCAAATGACATTGTTCACTGCTTCTGAAGATCCAGATGGCTTTGTCAATTGGCAATCGGACCCTCAGAATGAATTCTGGTATACCGAAAGTGATTCTAGCTTTTCAGCTTCATGTGGCTATTTATATGGAAGTATTGAAGTTCTTACTGGAGAAACACTGACCGTCACATACAACAGTGGAATTGAACCAGAATCAGAACATGGGATTCAAATCTATGGAGCCTGTGGGCAATTCGGTTTTGGCGGATCCCCAACTGACGGCGAGTTGTTCTCGGAAATAGCCACGCAAGATTGTATCGTTTACTTTAGTTTGACCGACTCTTGGTACGACGGGTGGCAGGACGCTTCAATAACTATTGACTTGGATGATCAATCCATGGAAGTAACCCTCCCATCAGATGACTGTGACCCGATCCCATTTGCATATGTATATCAGTTATATACCAACCATTTGGGATGGATCAACTGTGACTATTTCTGGAACAATGGCAATCCACTAGTGACCATCTTTGCCAATTATCCAGCCGACTTCACATGTGAAAACACCGTCTGCTATATGGTAATTTCTGATCTCGAGTCAGTAGCTAACATGTATTGCAATGATACTGGCGATGGTTCCATGTTTACAAACGTTCCTGAAGGCACTGAAGCCGTCATTTGCGCATTGTCCTACGATCCTGATTCGGAAACATTTTATAGTGCATACGCACCCATCACTGTTTCTGCTGATCTCACCACAGATCTTGTCTTCAATGAAACTACCGTTCAAGACTTTGAAGCATACGTGAACGGTCTATAATCTCAAAGCTTCCAACCAAAAAGAAAGGCGCAGACATTGCGCCTTTCTTTTTTCCCAAATTTCTGTTGCACCCTATAGTATACCTTATTCGGACAGGTTCATTCATGCGTTTTTCAATCAAGAGACAACTCTTTACATTCTTTCTGCATCAATTAATGAACTAAAAACTGAAAACAATGAAATCTAATACCACCTTCAAATTTGCTGTCGTAGCGTTCCTGTTGGTCTGTTTTGCCTGTAAAAAAGATGACCCTGCTCCAGCTCCTGACACTGCACCTGCGATTGGTTTTGATGATGTACGTGACTTTTTGAATCATGCAGCACCGCAGGCTCAAGCTTTTTTCATCAACGCTCAATTTCCGGTCGCCATTCGAACAGAATACGGATCACTACTACAGTTTGCACCAAATTCCTTCATAGACCAAGACGGAAACTTAGCCACGGGAGTGGTAGAAATTCAGATCATAGAATACATGGACAGGGCAGAAATGATTTTTGGGAACAAACCGACAATGAGCAATGGCCAGATCTTGGTTTCAGGCGGTCAATTTAACGTGGAAGCGTTTCAAGATGGCAATCAATTAGAAGCATCGCCTCAATACCTTCTCGAAATGTCCGTTCCGACAAATGACCCAGACCCTCAAATGACTCTGTTCACTGGGACCGAAAATCCAGATGGAACAGTAGATTGGCAATTGGACAACCAAAACTCATTTGGATTTTCACAATCCGACTCCGCTTTCACTGCCTCATGCAGCGTTTTATCTGGTTCTATTGCAGTCCCCGAAGGTGCCAATCTGATTGTCACTTACAACGAGGGAGTGGAGCCCTCAACTGAACACGGTGTCTTTATCAATAGTTCTTGTGGAGACTTTATTTATGCTGAAGATGAAATTACAGCACAACTAATTGATGCTGTAGCTTCAACTGATTGCACGGTGAACTTCTACTTGACAGATATTTGGTTTGATGGGTGGCTAGACGCTTCACTCACTATTCAAGTTGGAACGCAGACCATGGATATAAGCATTCCATCTGAAGGTTGTGAACCTAATCCTTATTATTACGTTTATCAGATTGTCATGAACCAGTTGGGCTATATTAATTGTGATTATTTCTGGACAAACCCCAACCCTCAGGTGACCATCCATGCCAACTATCCAAGTGATTTCAACTGCGAGAATACGCTTTGCTATGTCGTATTCCCGGATATCTTATCGGTAGTCGGCATGATTTGCAACGATGACGAAAATGGTATCTATATGAACGGCATACCTGAAGGCACAGAGGCGGTCATATGTGCACTATCATACAACCCTGAAACTGACACGTTTTATAGCTCCATAACCCCCATTACTGCGAGCACCGACCTAACTACTGACCTCATATTTAGTGAATCATCTCTGGAAGAGTTCGAAGCATACATCACCGGTCTCTGATTATTGAATTCATCTACAAAAGAAAGGCGCAGGTATTGCGCCTTTCTTTTGGGAGTAAGTATCTTCCGTCAAAATTCAAAGACATGAAGACTTACTGGATGCCAATCCTGTTTATTCTCCCCACGATTTCTTCCACCTCACAAACTACACCCCTTCCAGACCCTGGAGCCCGAGCAATGGAACTCGTTTGGTTTTGGCCAGAGGCTACTCCAGGAAGTATTGGCCGCATGGAACCCTTTGAGATTGGCTTCAGGATACCAGCTTCTATTGAACGAAATATCGAAGCCTACCTGAAGGAAAGACCTGTTCCAAGGGCGCTTAACCCTTTTGACCCAGAAGACATTGACATTACAGCATACTTTCAAGAAGTCAATAAAAATCCAGAGATCATTACTCCCCTTGAAACCCGGTACGGCTTTTTTTACGAAGAATTCTCCCGCAACTTGACTGCTGCTGACCCCAATGATTGGCACCATGAAAAACACCCTACGCTCTTTCCAATTCGGGTTAGATATACTCCGGAGAAGGAAGGAAATTACAAGTGTTGGGCTGTGATGAAGACCAAAGATGGAGACTCATTTACCACAGACACGTTGTCCTTTAAGGTTAATAAATCCTCAAATCCAGGTTATGTGAAAGTCGGAAAGTCTAAACGCTTCTTTGTTCAGGACTCCTCAACTTTTTTCCCGGTGGGACAAAATCTCCCATGGCCGGCATGTCATAAGCTATTTGACCCTTTGTGCGAGCAAATTAAATGTGCAGGATCTGAGTCATGGTGTGGAAACAAAACCATGGGTCCATATGGCTATGAAGTCTATCATAAAGAAATGGCAGCATTGAAATATTCTGGGGCCAACTATTTTCGAATGCTTGTAGCTCCTTGGAATTTGGAAATTGAATTTGAAAAACTGAACAACTACGCAGATCGATTGAATTGTGCCTGGGAGATGGATCAAATCCTTAAGCATGCCGCTGAACTAGATCTTTACATCCACTTCAATCTCCAAGTACATTATCCATGGGAAGCTCAAAGTATTTATGGAATGTGGGATTGGGACTATGGAGATGTCCCATGTTACAGCAAGGATGACCCTTACTGTTATTATGACGAATTGGATCTCAAAGATCCTTGTCAGGTGCTAACAGATCAACGAGCTATCAAACATTATCAAAACAGATTGCGGTACATGATTGCTCGTTATGGGTATTCTCCACAAATTGCTGTGCTTGAGTTGCTGAGCGAAGCAAATAATTTTGGGCAGGAGTCGACTGTAAAAAAGGATGCTTGTCAAGTAGACTATTCAGCACCTGGTTTTCTGCCCTACCACGAAACTGCCGGCGTAGCAGAAAAAATGTATGCATGGCAAGACAACATGTGCAGATTCATTAAAGAAGACCTCAATCACACACAACACATCACAGCAGTGAGCTACACCGGTCCGCCGGAATACGAGTTGGGAGATAAAATATTCTACTCACCCCATGTTGATCTGGCCACTTACAACTATTACAATGTTTCTATTGCCAAATTTTACGGCCTTCCGGAGATCACCAGAAGATTTCAAACCACAGACAAGAAGAACGAAGGGCGAAACGATAATCCGCCAGCTATCGGAAAGCCATTAATGATGTCTGAAATTGGTCCCGGACTATCAAGTGTGGAGGATGCAGATGGGGATATGCGCTGGATCAAAGCTGCCTGGACCAGTTCTTTCAGTGGTATGAGCGGCACAGCCATAAACTGGTCGAACCAATACCGTCCTGACCTTTGGCCTCACCTCGGACGTATCCAAAAGCTAATAGGTGGTATCAATTTAGATGCAGAAGGTTGGACTGGCACCAACGACGTTCGTGAGGACAAGAAGGCTGATCTCATCGCACTTCAGTGCACCCAAAAATCATACAGAGCTATGGGAGTGGTGCACAATAGGACAATCAATATGTATACTCGAGCTACTCGAGCAGATGCAGCGGCCGTAAAATATATGGACAGCAGAAAAGGATTAGAACCATCTGTTTATTATACAGCAGAAAGTGTAATCTACTCCAAACGAAAAAACAAATTAGCCTTACCAAACATGGGGGCATTTGTGAACTATACGGTGGAATGGTATGACATTAATACAGGCAAACCGGTTGCAACTGCTGAAAAATCTTCCAAATTGAATGGTAGTTTAGAATTAGAATATCCCACCTTGGACAAAGACGGTGCACCCTTGATGTTTTTCAAAACTTGGAGGACTAAGAAGAAAAGCTTTTAAAAACCGTTAGAGAAATCCTACACCTTTGTTACCTTTGTATCTATGACACAAGAACGCGACGTGATGGAGTACAACAGTGAACGCTCCGATTTGATTATTCCTGAATATGGTCGAAACATCCACAACATGGTGGATTATGCTTTGACTATTGAAGACCGCGAGGAACGCAATAAAGTGGTCAAGGCCATCATTAGCGTTATGGGTCAATTGTTTCCTTATCTGAGAGACATTGAGGACTATAACCATAAGTTATGGGACCACCTCTACATAATGTCAGACTTTAAATTGGATGTTGATTCGCCATATCCGATTCCAAAACGTGAGACTTTTCAGGAACGTCCACCTATTATGCCTTACCCGCAATCCAAGATCAAAAACGGGCACTACGGGAAAAGCTTAGAACAACTGATTGAAAAAGCATCAGAATACCCAGAGGGCGATGAAAAAGACACCCTTACGCATATCATTGCCAATTTGATGAAGCGCCACTTTGTGACCTACAACCGTCCAAACGTTGAAGATGAGTTCATTAAGAAACAAATTCACGATCTATCAGA
>CAZKMC010000061.1:4968-11890 GCA_964553485.1 uncultured Comamonadaceae bacterium | reverse complement strand
CGTATTTTATCCACGCAA
Organism: uncultured Comamonadaceae bacterium; assembly: GCA_964553485.1. Classification (GTDB taxonomy): domain Bacteria; phylum Bacteroidota; class Bacteroidia; order Flavobacteriales_D; family Sanyastnellaceae; genus CAZKMC01. Next base: position 11,872 of record CAZKMC010000061.1, on the reverse strand, counting down.
GTTATTCATGAAACTTTTTTTCAAAAAGATTATAAACCACTGGAAGCCAGTCTAATTATTTTTCTAAAGCCCCCGCTTTTCCTGAATAACTGCGCTGTAGCACGCGGATGTCATGAACCATTCTTTTTACCTCTTCTCCACTAGTTCCATCATAAAACCCCCGTAATCGACCTTCACGATCTACCAAAACAAAGTTCTCTGTATGTATGAAGTCCTGAAAACCACCATCGCCTTCGTCTAAAGTTGCGAAGTATGATTTGCGCGCCAAGTCATATATATGACTCTTCTCCCCAGTCAGTATATTCCACCGTTCAGGATCGGCTGCATACTTTTCACTATACCTATATAATATAGGCACACTATCCGCAACCGGTGTAACCGAGTGTGAAAGGAACAACGGATCCCACTCTCCATCAAACTCTTTTTGTAACTCTGAGATGTGTTTACTCATGACGGGGCATATAGTAGGACAGCGCGTAAAGAAGAAGTCAGCGACATATATCTTTCCCTTCACCCAGTCTTCCGTTACGGTATCTCCATATTGATTAATCAACGAAAACGGAGCCACGTGATGATTGGTCCGAAGGGCTACTTCTGGATCCACAAGCGCGGGGTTGATGTCAGATGGCTGATAGATGGGCAGACTCTCTTCCTCGCGAAGCAAAAACCAACCTATTACAATAGCAACTAATGTGACTGCGCCAAACGCAATCAATGTCTTTCGATTTCCCATGTTTTAAAAACCACAATTTTTCATGATCTGTTCAATTTGCGAAACGTATGACCGGCCAAATAAATTGACATGAACCAACAAAGGATAAAGCATGGCAAGCTGCAACCTCAATTCCCAACCACTTTCCATGGGATACTCTTCCTGGTAATATGAGTAGAATGCCGCATCAACTCCTCCAAACAACCGCATCATGGCGATGTCCATTTCACGGTGTCCATAATAAACGGCAGGATCTATCAGATAAACCTCATCGTTTCGTCCCACTAAGATATTGCCAACCCAGAGATCACCATGTAACAAAGAGGGCTTTTCTTCCGGAAAAAGGTCATCGGCTCTCAGAAAACAGCTTTCAAAGCTCCTATGGATTGCCGGCGATAATTCATTCTTGCAGATTTGCAGTTGAGGTAAGAGGCGTTCATTTACCCAAAACTCTGACCATTTGCCCGCTGATTTATTCGATTGATGTAAGGAACCAATATAGTTGTCCGGGCAATTCCCAAACCTCTCCCCTTTCAATTGGTGCATTGACACGATCCCTTCAGCCAAATTGTTCCAGAATTTTTGAGTCGGCGTAGTTGTCTCTATCCATTCCAACACCAGATATGCATGCTCTTCAAAGTAATCTTGGAGGATGGTTTTGGGTATTTTTATTTTGCTGGCGCGATGAAGTTCTTTCAGCCCGTCGCATTCTCTCTCAAACAATGCGGGCATCGCACTCTTTCGATTCAGCTTCAGGAAGAGATTTAGCTGCCCAAACAACAATCGATAGGCTTGATTGATGCTTCCGCCTCCAACCTGATTCAAAACCTTGAGATGTTCACTTGTTTTGAATTGTAGCTGAAGCTTTCTTTCAATCGCTATCCTGAGCTCTGGATTCACTTTATTCTCTCTTAAAAACTACTTCGCCATTGACCACTGTGTACAACACTTTGACGTTTAACATCTCTGCATCTGGTACTGTTAGAAGATCGCGATCAACAACCACAAAGTCTGCAAATTTCTGAGGCTCGAGACTCCCTCTGGTATGCTCCTCAAACCCAGCAATAGCAGCCCATGTTGTGATTCCCTTCAAGGCATTCTCTCTCGATAATTTGTTCTCAGGTAAAAAGCCATCTGCCGGTAGACCATTGGCGTCTTTTCTAACTGTAGCTGCATAGAAGGTATTGATTGGGGAAATCCCCTCTATTGGAAAATCGGTTCCTAGGGCTACCATTCCGTTTTGTTGTCTCAGCTCTTCATAGGCATATGCTCTGCGAATACGATTCCGTCCCAACCTGAATTCAGCCATGTGCATATCACTTGTGGCATGTGTAGGCTGGATGCTCGGGATGATCGAATACTCTTTGAATTTTGGAATGTCATCTTTGTGCACCACTTGTGCATGTTCAATGCGCCATCTTTTATCATTGACACCTTCTAACACCTCTCCATAAATATCCAGAATTAACCTATTTGCAGAGTCGCCAATGCAGTGTGTGTTCATTTGGAACCCTGCATCGTATAATCTTCTAGCTGCTAGTTTAAAGTGGTCTGGATTACTAAGTAGAAGCCCTTTACTTCCGTTCATATCAGAGTATGCACTTAATAAACATGCTCCTCTAGAGCCAAGAGCGCCGTCCGCATAGAACTTGAACGAACTAACGCGGAAGCGGTCTTTCAATACAGGTCCAGTTCCTAAATAATACTCCATGTTTTCTTCATTGTCAGAAAGCATGCCGATAATGCGCATCTTAAGCTCCCCGAGTTGCTGAAGTGAATCGATCACTTCGACCTCTCTTCTATCCATCCCTGCATCTGTGACTGTTGTCAAGCCCACTGCAAAACAGTCTCTCTGAGCATCCATCAAAGCTTTTTTGAGTGTTTCTTCATACCGAGAAGCCGGAATGATATCCTCAACCAAATCCACCGCATTGTCAATTAACACACCTTGCAATTCACCATCTTGAATCAGTATCTCCCCCCCTTCAACCATCGTTTCTCTGGTAATTCCTGCCAGATCAAGTGCTTTTTGATTTACAATTGCTGCGTGACGATCTACTCTTTTCAGAAGCACTGGCGTATCTGGAAAGAGCTCGTCTAACTTTGATTTGTTTGGATAAGCCTTATCTGGCCAGTTGTTCTGGTCCCAGTTTTTCCCTTTGATCCAACCTACTTGATTCATCACGGGGTTAGATGCTATTATTTGCACCGTTTCATCCCAGGAAGTGGCACTGGCAAGATTTATATCCTGAAGAACTTCTCCATATCCAGAAAAGTGGCAATGCGCGTCAATAAACCCTGGGTAAACGTGCTTCTTTGCCAAATCAATCTGATTTTCTGCTTTGTACTTATTGAGGATTTGTCTTTCTGGACCTAGCTCCACAATCTTTCCATCCTTAATAGCCATAGCTTCCACCACCTGGTTTGAAACGTTCATCGTATAGATTTGGCCGTTGTGAACAATGAGGTCTACTTCCGTTCGCTGGAAGTTACAAGCCAAATTAAGTGATATCAAGAAAAGGACAATGAGTACCTGTTGAAGTTTCATCTAATTAGGAATTTTTGAAAGTGAGATAAGAATTGGCCTGAGCTGTTGCAGTCAAAACCACATCATTCATGCACACATGTGGCGGTAATGACGTCATGTAATAGATTACGTCGGCAACATCTTGAGGCTGTAAAGGTTGAAACCCATCGTAGACTCTCTCTGCTTGATTTTTGTCTCCCTTAAACCTCACCAAACTGAACTCGGTTTCAACCATCCCAGGTGCAATTTGGGAGACTTTTATACCATGAGGGAGCATGTCGATGCGCATACCCTTGGTTAGAGCGTCCACTGCAAATTTGGTTGCGCAATAGACATTTCCTCCTGGATATGCTTCTTTTCCCGCCGTGGAACCTACGTTGATGATATGTCCAGATCCATTTGCTATCATCCATGGAGCAATTTTCCTGGTGACATACAACAGGCCTTTGACATTGGTGTCGATCATCCTTTCCCAATCATCGACTTCACCTTCTTGCACTGGACCTTTTCCTACAGCCAATCCAGCGTTATTAATTAAGACGTCAATCTTTCTTTCATCGGTGTTTAAAGATTCCAGAGCATTTTCAGTTTCAACTTGGCTCCTCACATCAAAAACCAGAAGGCGTACCTCGCTTTCAAACTGATTGTTTAAGCCAGCTGCCAGTTCATTTAATCTGTCTTCTCTTCTTCCTGTCAGAATCAAATTCCATCCATTTTGAGCAAATTGGGCTGCAGTTGCCTTCCCTATTCCAGAAGTTGCTCCTGTGATGAGCACAGTTTTGTTATTTTTCATTTTCTTCATTGCGCTCAAAAATAGTGAAAGCATGCAACCCGTTCTAGGAAGAAGGCTGACCACTTTGAGAATTAACCTAATTGAATCGTTGAAACTTGCATTTGAGAAAGCACATTAGATGGTGGGTGATACTCTCCTCGGCTTTAGCCATAAACTGTATTTCATGCACAGAAGAAACTGTACCTACCGGTTTCATTGAAGATTTCGAAAAGGCAAGTTATACCGAACAAGCCCACGTTCAGATCCGACAAATTGGTAATTGGGAATATGATTCCGGTATGGCATTGCTGGCTTTTCCAGGATACGGAGAATTTTCAGTGAGTGCTTTGGACTTGCCCGGAAAAGGAAAGTTACCGGGACGACTGACCATGTTAGCCACTTTTTCGAAAAACGATGTCCTCAATAAAAACAACTGGGAAGTTGGGTTTAAGTTGGGGCATGAATACACCGTTGAAGTTCAGTTAAATCACTTGGGACATGTTAGCTTTATTGATTCTGGAGGGAATCACTTAACCAGTATACCAGAAAGTCGGCAAGCTATTGACTTGAAAGAGTGGTCTTCTTTTTCTTTGAAAATTGAGGTTTTTGATGAGACGAATCACAGCATTGTCGCCACTCTAATTCATTCAAACAATGAGCTATTCTTGGCGGCTTCTGATGACATTCCGCTCGACTTTGATAAGGCGGAGTTTAATACGTCCGTTTTTATCAAAGGTCAGGGAACGGGCTATTTGGCCTTGGATTATTGGCAAATCTGGCCAAACTGGGTAACCCCTGATTGACTAATCTGTGGTTTGCTTGTTTGCCTTTTTACTTCCTGAGTATAGTTCAAATCCAGAAAACTTACATTTCAGTTGACCATTGAACAGCTCAAATTTCTTGGAAGGTTTTAAGCCAAATCGTTTGAGTGCATCTTTATTTGAAGATATGAACCAGGCACTCGAGCCCTGAAAATCCAATTTGAGTTTGTCGCCAATTTGAGAATAGAAACGTTCTATATCCTCTGTTTTGATTCGCTCGCCGTATGGAGGATTCATTATTATAAAAAATGGGCCTTCTGGGGGAACCATTTCAAAGAAGTTTTGTTGTTCGATTTGAATCTCCGCCCTTACCGGCAGACGTTTTATGGAATCCTGTAGCAGGCGGATAGTACCTGGCTCCAAGTCTGATGCATAGAATTTTACATCCACTGGCTTTTTCAACATCCAGGTTTCTCTTCGCACTTCTTCCCAAAGCTCTTCATCGTAATTGGCCCATTCAAAAAATGCATAATGTCTTCTCAACCATTGAGACGGCACATTTGCAGCCATATGAAGTGCTTCCAAAAGTAAAGTTCCTGAACCACACATTGGGTCCATGAAGTTGGTTTGGCCATTCCAACCTGCTAGTCCGAGCATACCTGCGGCTAACACCTCGCTGATTGGCGCTCTGGCAGACGCCGGACGGTATCCTCTTTTGTGGAGTGACTCACCGGAAGCATCCAGTGAAATAGTAATATTGTCTTCCCAGATATGAAGGTTAAAACGTATGTCTGGAAATTCAGGATCTACATTAGGGCGATCGCCGGTTTTTTCTCTGAAATGATCTGCAATGGCATCCTTCAGTTTCAGTGACGCATACTTGGAATGCGTAAATGCTTCTGATTTTGTGGTAGCATCAATGGCAAAAGTTTGATCCAGGGTCATGTAACTCTGCCAATCCATCAACATGGCTTTTTTATAGAGTTCATCAGTATCTGCGGCCTTGAATTCAATTACAGGCTGTAGGATTCTGAGGGCATATCGTGATCTCAAATTAGCCATGTACAACCCTTTAAGGTCTGTTTCAAACTGAACAGCTCTGTTTAGTTTTTTTACTGACTCACACTTGAATGACTTCAGCTCATCAACCAACAAATCCTCTAGGCCAAAAAGTGTTTTCGCTACATATAAGTTCTTCATTATCCGCCTTTTCTTTTGACATTAAAACCGAGCTCAACCAACATGGCTTGCACTTTATCTCTTTGATCTCCTTGCACCAAAATTTCCCCATCTTTCGCTGACCCACCAACTCCGCATTTAGCCTTAAGCTTTTTTCCAAGCTCCTGAAGGTCATCCTCGGCTCCAACAAAACCCTCTATTAAGGTTACTGCTTTGCCCTTTCTTTGCTTCTTATCTAGCGAAACATAAAGTTTTTGCTCCTTTGGAATCAAAGTATCTTCTTCTTGCAAATCCTTATTGAAGTCAAGGTCTTTGTTCGTGCTATAGACCATACCTCCGCCCAGATGTTTTCTTTTCTTAGCCATTTTCTGCGGGACTATTTTCTGGTTTTTCCATTTCTAATTCTTCTTGCAAAGATTGAATTTCTTCAGAATCTGAGGAAATCAATTCTGGAAGAGGAACATCTGGTCTGGTGAGCAAATAGACATCAATGACAAAATGGGCAACAACAGCTGACCATATTCCTACAAGTTCAGTCATAAACCCAAACCCGATAATGACAACTGTCATAAAAAGACCGTAGACTGAAATTCTCCAATCTCGAGGATTGAGGTAACCATGAATGGCCACAAAAATTATGGCCGTTAAAAAGATGCCTAGGAGCGGTTGCAATGCTCCTCTGAAGAGGATTTCTTCACCTATTCCCGCGCAAATTGAAATGAATACAATCTCTTGGGTGGTCAAATCCATATCACCAAGCATTCTAGCGTACTTAATACGTACACCTTCCATGAATTTCAGGCTAATGATTTTGTAGGCGATAAATGCCGAAACAAGACCCACTCCAAGTCCCCAAACTAGTTGTATCCACCATGCTTCGCCAGTGAGAAGTCTTGCAACCAAATGAAGGTCTGTAACAAACCAATCAATCAGTAAAGCAATCAGGGGCATCC
>CAZKMC010000061.1:0-4958 GCA_964553485.1 uncultured Comamonadaceae bacterium | reverse complement strand
CAACAAAGTGGACAAAGCCATGATTAGAATGAGCTGCTTGTTTTTCTCCTTTTCTTCCACGGACGCAAAGGTAGTAGTTCTGTATGTGGTAATTAGCAGATTGAGAAAGGCAAAGAATGACTAAATTTATAGGACTTAATCCTTCTACTATGAAATTTTCTACACTCCTAACCTTCGTGATTCTCCTATTTTCCATCAACGTTTTTTCCCAAGGAAATTGCAATGAAGAAGACCTCCAATACATTGGAGATAACAACGAATTTGTGCAGCAAGTGGCCTCAACCTGTGGACAGGATTGCCTGTTTGATGCGGACCCAGAAGGCTGTCTAGTTGCATGCATGCAATTGTCTGTTCCTTTATCTGATGATTGTTTGGGCTGCTTTGCTCTTCAAGTTGAATGTGCATCGAGTAACTGTTTTATTCCTTGTGTTTTTGGAACCGAAGCGGATTGTGCCGCATGCATAGCAGCGAATTGTCTGGCTGGCTTCAATGAATGTGCAGGAATATTTGATGCAGATGGTGATGGCTTTTTCAATATTAGCGACTGCAATGATTCAAACGCTTCAATCAATCCAGATGCTCTGGAAATATGGTATGATGGCGTTGACCAAAACTGCGACGGACTTAATGATTATGACCAAGATGGTGATGGTGATCAAGCCGTTGACTATGGAGGAACTGATTGTGACGACACTGATCCTCTGACATCAGGAGGTGCAGTGGCCTATTACGTAGATGGCGACATGGATGGTTATGGTGACATTACCAATTTCACTGTTTCATGCCTTCAGCCACCGGGAACAACATTGGACAACACAGATTGTGATGACACAGACGACACAGCTTTCCCAGGAGCACCAGGAACTTTTAGCGGTGTAGACAATAATTGTGATGGTCAGATATTAGGAGACGAAATTTTCGATTGTCCCGGTGATTTCAACGGAGACTTTGCGGTGAATGCCACAGATCTACTTTCTTTTCTTTCCGGATTTGGATGTCCCGTTAATTGCGAATTCGACATTAATGGTGACGACACCACCTCATCTGCTGATTTACTGATCTTTTTGTCGGTATTTGGAACTGTTTGCATCTTACCCTAATGGAATTTCTCCCCAAAGTAATTGACGAATACGTAGAGCTCCACTCGGAGCCTGAATCAGAAGTACTGGCCGAACTAAGCCGCGAAACTTGGCAAAAAGTCATGATTCCTCGGATGCTATCTGGGCATCTTCAGGGTCGGATACTCAGTTTATTTAGCAATCTAATAGCACCGAAAAGGATACTTGAGATTGGCACCTATACTGGTTATTCAGCCATTTGCTTGGCAGAAGGGCTTCAGGATGGGGGCGAGTTAATTACGCTAGAGCTCAATGAAGAATTAAGCTCAATTCAGGATAAATACTGGGGAAAATCAAATAACCTTGATCGCATCAAACGAATGATAGGTCCTGCATTGGAATCTATTGACAAGCTTGAAGGCCCCTTTGATCTTGTATTTATTGATGCAGACAAAGAAAACTATCTGAACTATTATGAAAAGGCAATAGAGATGATTCGCCCAAATGGGCTTATCTTAATAGACAATGTATTGTGGTCTGGAAAGGTGGTTGAAGAAGCCGAGTCCAACGACAAAGAAACTCAGATACTTCAGCAACTGAATGAGGTAGTGAACAATGATGCTCGTGTTCAGAATGTTCTGATGCCAGTTCGCGATGGGTTGATGGCCGTTCGTAAGAAATAAACAACGGCCGGAAGATCCGGCCGTAATATCATTTCATACAGCGTAAGCTTTCTACTTACCTAGTACTTCTTTTACTTTATCAGCAGCTTCTTGCAATAGAATTACAGAGTGCACTTTGAGGCCTGACTGGTCAATTAGCTCCTTTGCTTCTTTGGCATTTGTTCCTTGAAGCCTCACAATGATAGGCACTGGGATCTCGCCAATGTTTTGATAAGCGTCTACTATTCCTTGAGCAACACGATCACATCTCACAATTCCTCCAAAGATGTTCACCAAGATTGCTTTCACAGAAGGATCCTTTAAGATTATTCTGAAAGCCTTTTCAACTCGAGCAGCATCGGCAGTTCCGCCAACATCGAGGAAATTGGCAGGTTCACCTCCAGAAAGTTTGATGATGTCCATGGTGGCCATCGCCAATCCAGCTCCGTTTACCATGCACCCTACATTTCCATCCAGTTTCACATAATTCAATCCTGCTGCATCCGCTTCCACTTCTGTGGGGTCTTCCTCAGACTTGTCACGCATTTCAGCGTAGTCTTTATGTCTGAACAAAGCATTGTCATCCAATGTCACTTTCGCATCTACGGCAATAATTTTTTCGTCTGAAGTTTTCAAAACAGGGTTGATTTCAAACATAGAAGCGTCACACCCTAAGAATGCCTTATATAAAGCTGCAACGAAACGGGTCATTTCCTTGAATGCCTGTCCAGACAATCCGAAGTTGAATGCTATTCTCCTCGCCTGAAAGGCCTGAAGACCTAAAAGAGGGTCAATTGACTCCTTAAAAATTCTTTCTGGATTCTTTTCAGCTACTTCTTCAATGTTAACCCCTCCATCTGGAGAATACATAATGATGTGCTTTCCGCTAGAACGATCCAACAAAACTGACATATAATACTCAGCTGTTTCATTGTCACCAGGATAATATACATCCTCAGCAATAAGGACCTTGTTCACTTTTTTTCCGGCTTCAGCGGTTTGTGCTGTAACCAAAGTACCGTTCAAAATACCGTTAACCACTTCTGGAACTTTATCCATGCCTTTGGCCAGAACTACGCCATGGGAACCTGTTTCTTGCACTGTTCCTTTTCCACGCCCACCCGCATGAATTTGAGCTTTGACTACAAACCACGAAGTCTTAGTTTCTGCCTGAAGTTTTTTAGCTGCAGCAACTGCTTGTTCTTCTGAATCGGCAACTTCACCTCTTTGGATGGCAACACCAAAACTTGCGAGTATAGATTTTCCTTGATATTCGTGGATATTCATAGGTCTTGAATTTGGCGTCAAAAGTAGACCTTATTGACGGGAATCAAAAAATGAATTGATAACAAAACGAAGACTTTAACAACCTCTTCTCAAAACTTGGCTGTTTAAAGCAAAGCCCTAAATCTCAGTTTTAGATAAACTTGAATGACTAACTTTCGCCAAAATCGTTTGAGAGCTGTTTTTCGCTCAAATTCGATCGTGTTAAATTCATACGAAAAGAAGTGCATATACCCACTACGCATGCTAGAGGCCAGGAACATACATAAGAAGTTTGGAGATGTAGAAGTCTTAAAGGGTATTGATTTGATCATCCCGAAAGCAAGTGTGGTTTCTATAGTTGGAGCTAGTGGAGCAGGTAAAACAACCTTGCTCCAGATTTTAGGAACTCTTGACGCAGCAGACAGAGGTGAGTTACTTTACAACGATGAGTTGATATCCAAACTGACTTCAAAACAGCTAGCGGCATTCAGAAATCAGCATATCGGTTTCATTTTTCAGTTCCACCAATTACTTCCAGAATTCAATGCATTGGAGAACGTTTGTTTACCCGGAATGATTGGTGGCAAACCTCTTGACCAGATTCAAAAAAGAGCCAAAGAGTTATTGGATTATCTAGGACTGAGTCATCGGCTTACTCACAAACCTTCTGCCCTTTCCGGTGGGGAGCAACAACGAGTTGCTGTTGCGAGGTCATTAATAAATAGTCCAGACGTGATCTTTGCTGATGAGCCTTCTGGAAATTTGGATTCGGCTAACGCCGATGAACTTCATTCGCTTTTCTTCAAATTAAGAGCAGAATTCGATCAGACTTTTGTCCTCGTAACTCACAACACTATGCTTGCCGATATGGCTGATAAAAAGCTGGTTATGAAGGATGGCAAAATTGTGAATCCTAATTCATTAGCTAGCGTATAAGCCAGTCCATATTTCCTATCCTCGATTGCATTAAGATTTGTTGTTTTTAGTATGCGTGCATAACTTTTTTATGTACCTTTCGTAGCAATCACTATGAAACCACTTGAAACAATAGACTTTAATATCCGCTGGGCTTGGGCCCGTATATCTCGGATTTACAACGCAGAAGCCCAAAAACATCAGGGCACTATGTCTATTGGTTATGTCCTATTAAACATCGAAAAGGAAGGAACTCCTTCAACCAAACTTGGCCCAAAGATGGGAATGGAGTCTCGCAGCTTGACCCGCACATTGAAATCAATGGAGGAAGCTGGCCTCATCGAAAGAAAAAAAGACACTAGCGACAAGCGCCTTGTGAGAGTCTTCCTCACTGAAGAAGGAAAAAGACAAAGAGAATTATCTAGAAAAGTAGTAATTACTTTCAATGACTATGTTCATAGGAGGATTGACGCTAAAAGGTTGAATATTTTCCTTGATGTCTTTGGTGAACTCAATGACATTCTAGACAACGAAAACATTTTTGAGACTGAATCAAACCCACATATACATCCATCCAACCATGAGAAACATTAATCAGGTAGCAGTGTTAGGCTCCGGAGTCATGGGCTCCCGGATTGCTTGTCATTTTGCAAACATTGGTGTCGAGGTGCTGCTTTTAGATATTGCTCCAAAAGAGCTAACTAAAAAGGAAGAAGCCACAGAAAAAACGCTTTCAGACAAAGCAGTCCGAAATAGAATTGTAAATGACCACTTAACATTTGCTCTCAAGTCAAATCCCTCACCTATCTATAGCAAGTCCTTTGCTAAACGGATCGAGACTGGAAATTTTGACGATGACATGTCAAAAATAGCAGGATGCGATTGGGTTATCGAAGTAGTTGTGGAGCGGCTTGATATCAAACAGTTGGTTTTTGAACAGGTTGAAAAACACCGCAAGCCAGGGAGTCTTATCACAACCAATACTTCAGGAATTCCTATACATCAATTGATAGCTGGAAGAAGCGATGACTTCATTCAGAATTTCTGCGGGACACAC
>CAZKMC010000060.1:9512-11977 GCA_964553485.1 uncultured Comamonadaceae bacterium | reverse complement strand
CTCACATCAAAAAGTTATTCAACCCACGTTCTTTACTTTTGTTAATAATGACTCAGTTTATTCTTCTTCAGACTCAAACCAAACTTTTAGCTTGTCAAGCATGTGAGTGATTCCTCGCCCTTCTGCCTTTCTTGACTTGACAGAAACTTCCTCACGTTCAGTGGATCTAATTCCATCATCATATCCTTTAATTACAAGACCTACGCATGTTGCGTAAGTAGGGCTAATAAGATCCTTGCTAGGCGCCTTTGCTAAGTGCTCATTTGGATATCCAATTCTGCAATCCATTCCTGTTTGATATTCAAATAGCTGAGTGATATGTCTTAGTTGACTACCTCCTCCAGTCACTACTATTCCTCCAATCAAGTGCTTTTCGTATCCACTGTTTTTGATTTCATAATAGACGTGCTCAATAATCTCTTCCATTCTTGCCTGAACAATACTGCTGAGGTTTTTCAATGAAATCTCTTTTGGCTCACGTCCACGTAAACCGGGAATACACACGATTTCATTTTCCTTCATTTCAAAACTGAGTGCAGACCCGAATTTCTTTTTTAATAGCTCAGCTTGATTGCGCATGATGGTGCAACCTGTTTTGATGTCCTCAGTTATGACATTTCCTCCAAATGGAATTACCGCTGTGTGGCGTATAATTCCTTCTTGGAAAATGGCAATGTCTGTTGTGCCACCCCCAATATCTACAAGCGCAACTCCCGCTTCTTTTTCTTCAACTGAAAGCACTGCTTCGCTGGAAGCCAATGGCTCCAAAATAAGTTGGTCTACATTCAGACCTGCCTTCGAAACACATTTGTAGATGTTCTTGGCAGCAGCAATTTGACCAGTAATAATATGGAAGTTTGCTTCCAGACGGATTCCGGACATTCCAATTGGGTCTTTGATGCCCTGCTCGTTGTCTACGGTAAACTCTTGTGGAAGCACATGAAGAATCTCTTCACCAGGCAGCATGACCAATTTGTACATGTCGTCTATAAGGGCATTGATGTCTCTTCTTCCAATTTCGTCGTCAAGGTTGTCACGTGTACGTAAACCACGGTGCTGCAAACTTTTGATATGCTGTCCGGCAATACCCACATTCACCACGTTAATTTCTACGCCTGATGCTTCTTGAGCTTCTAGAACTGCCGCTTTAATTGACGCAACGGTTTTTTCAATGTTAGAAACTACACCACGTGTGACACCTACGGAATCACTTTTTCCGAATCCGAGAATTTCAATCTTGCCATGTTCCGTTTTACGTCCAACCAGGCAGGCAATCTTTGTTGTGCCAATGTCTAAACCAACTACGATTTCTGATGCTTCCATCTAGGTTTACTTGTTTTCTTAGTGTGATTAATAATACCGGATGCCAATCACTTGATTCCTGTAACGGGCATCTATTTGTTTGTATACATTCAAATTGTATCCAAGCGCTGCTTCCTTATAAAAGGCTTTGAGCTTATTCAATTTGAGGTGTGCTCTGTCTGTGTTTCCAAAAAGTATTTTGTGATTTCCAACACGTGGAATCAGTTCAAATTCCTGTTTCTTGTTCACGTAGATGTGGTCAATTTGTGCAGCCCAAAAAGGATCTGCATTCATTTCTGTGACCATTACAAATACTTCGTCCATGAACGTTTGTGAGGCTAGCTCGGGATTGTGCGTCACGGCAAATGCATCTGGTTGATCAAATGCTTCTTGGATATGACCAATTACAATGGGTACTTTAGCCGTGTAGGTAGTGCTAAGAGGCATCTTCTTTCCCGCCTTGTCCAGGTAATAACTACTTCCGTCTTTATTGATTATTCGAATCGCCGGTGTGCGTTGAGAAACATGGATGCTGAGTCTTCCATCTACATTCGCATATACAATTGCTTCTTTTACAGACGGAAGTGACTGAATACTTTTTTGGATGTTATTTATTGGCAAATCAACCATCTTTTGGCCAATGATAGCTGGCATCGTGCTGCTGATCTGATCGCGTATCGCCTGTTCATTGATGAAGAATAACCCCGCTAATTGTTCTACCTCCACATCAATCCGCCAGCAAGTAGTTTTAGAATTTTCTACTTGCGCAAAAGCCAATAGTGTCGCACAACCTCCCAAAAGAAGCATCCAGATCACAATATTTTTGACTTTTGATTTCAATGCTGTTGTGTTGTAGTTCGTTTAAGTAGCTCTTCTTTCATTGGGGAAATAAGCTGATCAATGTCGCCAGCACCTAAAGTGAGAACAACCTCTAGATCCATCTCCCGTAACTCAAGCAATAAACGTGAATAAGCAATGCGTTTTTTATGGGGTGATTTGATTTTATTCAGAAGCCATTGTGAATCAACTCCTGGAATCGGCTCTTCCCTTGCTGGATAAATGTCTAGAAGCACTATTGAGTCTAGCTTTTCTAAGCTCTTTGCAAACTCGTCTGCGAAATCTTTTGTTCTGGAAAATAGATGCGGTTGAAAGATTCCTGTGAG
>CAZKMC010000060.1:617-9502 GCA_964553485.1 uncultured Comamonadaceae bacterium | reverse complement strand
CGGATGTCTCTTTCTAGCTGCTTCAATTGTTGCGCTTAATTCGGAAGGATGATGGGCGTAATCATCAATGAATGTGAGTTCTGCGGACTGAATTTGATATTCAAAGCGTCTTTTTACCCCTTTAAAAGTTTCTAGGCCAATTTTAATCTGGTCACTTTCCAGTCCCACTAAATGTGCCAGTCCAGCAGCGGCGGTTGCATTTTGCTGGTTATGGTCTCCCGGTAAAGCAAAACGAATGTCTTCTATAGTTAAGCCATTGCCGTAGATGTCGAATTTCCATTCGCCATCTCTAATTTCTGTTTCTGTATACCGATAATCCGCCTCAGGGCTTTTCCCATATCGCATCAAATTGGCCGCTATTTCAATTTGAGGTAAGTCTTCATGCAGTAACACAGTTCCTTCTGGTTTTGTGCATGCAGCAAACTCACTATAAGTTTGAACCAGTGCGGCCGGGTCGCCATAAATGTCCAAATGATCCGCATCCATGGAGGTGATCACCGCGAGAGTTGGTGATAGGGCTAAAAATGAACGATCATACTCATCGGCTTCTACAACCATAAGGTCAGAAGTAGCTGAATAAAGTAGATTGCTGTTAAAATTCGCGGTGATCCCCCCTAAGAATGCGTTACATCCATGTCCGGACTCGTTTAATATGTGTGCAACAAGTGAACTTGTTGTTGTTTTTCCATGTGTGCCTGCTATGGCCAATGTGGTATAGGATTCCGTAATCCATCCCAGTACTTTGCTCCTTTTTTGTACAGTAAAACCATTGTCTTGGAACCAATTAAGTTCCGTGTGAGTTGGAGGAACAGCAGGCGTGTAGATCACCAATGTGTCCTCAGGTAGGCTCTGTGTGATCCATGAAGGAATTTGTTCAATTCGATCTTCATAATGCACAGCAATAGCCTCACTTTCCAATGATTTTGTCAGTGGAGTAGAAGTCTTGTCATACCCCGCCACTTGTTTCCCCATTAAATTAAAATAGCGGGCAAGTGCACTCATGCCAATTCCTCCTACACCAATTAAATAGACGTTATGTAGTTGGTCTATTTTCATTTGCTTCGCGAGGAGAGTTTCACAAGTTTTTCAATTTGATCTACCACGGCAGCTGCAGCCTTTGGTCTTGCAATGGACTTCATATTTGCCGACATAGTGACTCGCTGCTCATTGTTGTTTAGCAGGGCTGTGACTGAAGCGAAGAACTGTGTGCCAACTTCTTTGTCCGCTAACAGAATCGCAGCATTCGATTTTGTTAACGCTTCTGCATTGCGCGTTTGATGATCCTCTGCCACATTGGGCGATGGAACTAAAATTGTTGGTTTCCCTACCAGGGCTAATTCAGCAATACTCATGGCGCCGGCTCGGCTCACAATGAGATCTGATGCGGCGTATGCCAGGTCCATCCGGCCGATGAAATCAACCACCGAAATATTCGGATATGCTTTTAAGTCAATCTCAGATTCTATTGATTTGAAATACCGAGATCCTGTTTGCCAGATCACCTGGATATTGGCCTTTTTAAGGTCCTCCAAGGCGTTCTGAACTGCGGTATTCATGGAATGAGCACCGAGGCTTCCGCCCATTACAAATACGATCGGACCACCTTGAGTCAATTTAAAATGTCTTTTTCCCTCATCGGACTTGTCAGTGAGATCTTGAATACCTCTTCTCAAAGGATTTCCTGTGTGAACAATGCGGTCTGCTGGAAACCACTTTTCCATTTTTTCAAATCCCGTGCAAATACAATCCACCCTCTTCGCCAAAATACGGTTGGTGATCCCCGGGAAAGAGTTTTGTTCTTGAATCAAAGTTGGAAGATTCCTTCTTGAAGCTGCATAAAGCAAAGGTCCGCTGGCAAATCCACCAACTCCTATGGCAATTTGAGGTTTGAAGGTATTCAGGAGCTGTCTCGATTTTCTGAGGCTGGAGAATAATTTAAAAGGGAATTGAAGATTTTTTTTGCTCAGAAGTTTCCTTTCAAAACCACTAATCCAAAGCCCTTCAATTGGGTAGCCAGCATTCGGGACTTTTTCCATTTCCATCCGCCCTTTGGCACCAACAAAAAGGATCTCACAATTGGGGTAACGAAGGTTAATCTCCTCGGCGACAGCCAAAGCAGGATAGATATGACCTCCGGTGCCCCCCCCCGATATGATGACCTTATGTAGCAACATAGTTCCCATTTGATTTGTTGGAAGGATCAAGGGCATTTTCTTTTGCCCACTCTTCTTCATTGTAGACGCTTCTGCTTACGGCTAGGATAATTCCGATGCTTATGCAAGTAAATATTATAGAGGTTCCACCCATCGAGACCAAGGGCAATGGTTGACCGGTAGTTGGTATGAGGTTGACCGCTACGGCCATGTTTATTAATGCCTGAAGTGTTAGCAGGGTAGCTAATCCCATGGCTACCAACCCACCGAAATGTTTAGGGCATCGGTTGGCTATACGGACGCTTCGGTACATGAAAATCATATAGAGCATCAATACCCCCAGTCCACCGAAAATGGCTCCGTACTCTTCTATGATAAAGGCATAGATCATATCGGAATAGGGGTGAGGGAGGTAATTTCGAGAAGAACCAGACCCAGGGCCTGTAGGAAGTAGTCCACCTTGGTAAATCGCTACTTGGGCAAGATCGATTTGATAATTGCCACTGGCCTCATTGTCTGTGAAGTTTTCAACTCGTGAAATCCAAGTGTCAAGCCTCGTAAACATTCCTGGACTAGCCTTACCAATTAGTAGAACCAAGAGTAAGGTGGCAACGCCCGCTCCCACAATTTTCATCATATGCCTCAGCGGAACTCCGCCAACGGCCAGCAGCACAAAACAAACCATAAACAAGAGAGCTGCAGTTGAAAAATCGGCGGGAAGTATCAAACCACAAATGATCGCAATAGGCACTAAAATAGGCAGCACACCTTTTCTAAAATCGTGAAGAAATGTGCGGTTGGTGTTGAGCATTCTCGCCACAAAAATAATCAAGACAATTTTCGCAAAATCAGATGTTTGGAAGGTCATGTTAACGAACGGAATATTAATCCATCGTTTAGCATCGTTGATGTTCACTCCAAAAACCAACGTGAACAGGAGCATGATACCTGCCACCCAAATCATTACTTGAGCTATTCTAGAAAGATACCTGAACTGCATGCGGTGGACGGTATACATTGCAATCAATCCAAATACAAGCATAAGTAGATGCTTGAATAAGAATTTGAAAGAATTTCCATCGGCCTTGTAGGCCAAAGAGGAAATTGAGCTGTATACCGCCAGCAGTGAAATGATAGAAAGGAAAAAGGACACCATCCAGATTACTTTGTCTCCTTGTATTTTCTTGAATAATTCTTGCATTTTTATCTACTATAGTCTGCGAACTGCTTGCTTGAATTGGTGCCCGCGATCTTCGTAATTTTCAAACAGATCAAAGCTTGCACAGGCTGGTGAAAGGAGAACAACATCACCTTTATAACCAAGGTCATAAGCTATTCTAACAGCGTCCTCAGCTGACTCCACTTCAACAAGGGTGTCTACCTTATCTGCAAATGCAGCTTTAATCTTGTCGTTGTCTTTCCCCAAACAAATAATTGCTTTTACGCGGTTTTTAACCAATTCATAGAGCTCTGAATAGTTATTTCCCTTATCTACTCCGCCGGCAATCCAAATGATTGGTTTGTCCACACTTTCGAGTGCGTACCAGGTAGAATTGACGTTGGTAGCTTTACTGTCATTGATAAATGTGATGCCGTGAACTTTGGTAACGAACTCTAGGCGGTGCTCAATGTTGTCAAAGTCGATAAGGCTCTCGCGCACTAATTCTTTTCTAAGCTCAAATAATCTCGCGCTAACTCCTGCGGCCATTGAGTTGACCAAGTTGTGCCTGCCTTGTAATGCCAATTCTTGAATTTTCATAGTAAATGGTTGGTTTTTGGTGTTTATTTGGATGGTTTCATTTTCAATTCCTGCCCCTTGTCCACCTAGTTCATCAATTGAATGTGAAAGGCTAATTGGGTAATGCTGTGCTTGCGAGTTTCTGGTAGTCAGACCTTTGCTTACAATTGGGTCATCTGTGTAAAAAATGAAATGGTCTTCTGCAGTTTGATTCTGGATGATTCTGAATTTGCTATTGGCATATTCTTCCAGGCTGTAATTGTATCGGTCCAGATGGTCTGGGGTGATGTTTAGAAGCACTGCTACTTCAGCCTTGAAGTCATACATGCCGTCCAATTGAAAGCTGCTCAACTCAAGCACGTAGATATCATGTCCGCCTTCTGCCACCATTCCTGCGAAACTTTGTCCCACATTTCCGCACATTGCAGCATTCATTCCTGCTCGAGTTAAAATGTGATGAATGAGCGTGGTAGTGGTTGTTTTGCCGTTACTTCCAGTGACACAGATCTTTGGGACGTTGGTATATCTTCCTGCGAATTCTATTTCAGATATGACAGGAATACCTGCTTCTCTGAGTTTGATGATCAATGGAGCGTTATCTGGAATGCCAGGGCTTTTGATGACTTCTTTCGCAGAAAGGATTTTTCCTTCTGAATGACCACCTTCTTCAAATGCAACATTCAAAGCACCTAAAGTGGCCTTGCGGTCATCACGGATTATTCCGCTGTCAGAAACCCACACGTCAAATCCTTTTTGACTTGCAAGTTTGGCGCTTCCAATGCCGCTTTCGCCTCCACCTAATATGGCTATCCGTGCACTCATTAGCGTACTTTGAGTGTTACGATGGTGATTACTGCCAGCATGATTCCTACAATCCAGAACCTTGCAGTAATTTTGGATTCAGGAATGTTCATCTTTTGGTAGTGATGGTGCAGCGGGGCCATTTTGAAAATCCGCTTTCCTGTACCCGTGCGTTTTTTGGTGTATTTGAAATAGCTCACCTGAAGAACTACAGACAGGTTTTCAATAAGGAAGATTCCACACAAAACTGGGATCAAAAGTTCTTTACGAATGGCAATTGCGAAAGTGGCTATGATACCGCCAAGTGCTAAACTGCCAGTGTCTCCCATGAATACTTGCGCCGGATAAGCATTGTACCATAGAAAGCCAATGCAGGCACCAACAAAGGCGCTTCCAAAGACCACCAGCTCTCCAGAATTTGGGATGAACATGATGTTCAAGTAATCGGCAAATATGTAGTTACCACTCACGTAGGCGAGGATGGCCAGAGTCAATCCAATGATGGCTGAGGTGCCAGTAGCAAGTCCATCCAAACCGTCTGTCATGTTAGCACCGTTGGACACGGCCGTCACAATTAAGATCACAGCAATGATGAATACGATCCAAACGTATTTTTCTGCATTTGGGCCCATCCAGCTAATAAGCCAGGTGTAATCAAACTCGTTGTTCTTTACAAAAGGGATGGTAGTTACCATCGATTTGCTTTCAACCCATTCTTTCGTTCCACCATTGCTATTATTCATGATGGTGGAAAGGCGCTCTGTATTATTGGGTTGAACAGGGTTTTTTATGGTAACATTAGGGCTCTTGTAGAGCATCAACCCTACTATTAATCCACAGCCTACCTGGCCTACTATTTTGAACTTTCCAGCAAGACCCGCTTTGTTCTTCTTGAATACTTTGATGTAGTCATCTATGAATCCAATTGCACCCAACCAAATGGTTGCAACCAACATGGTTTGGATATAGATGTTTGTTAGGTCGGCAACAAGGATTGTTGGAATGACAATAGCCGCCAGAATGATAATTCCACCCATGGTAGGCGTGCCTTGCTTTTGCATTTGTCCTTCAAGACCTAAATCGCGTACGATCTCTCCAACTTGTTGTAATTGAAGCCATTGGATGATTTTTTTACCAATGAATAGGGAAATCAACAATGAGAGTATAACCGCAAAAGAAGCGCGGAAGGAGATGTACTGGAATAGCCCAGCTCCTGGGATGTTGTAGTTGTCTTGCAGATAGTCGAATAGGTGGTACAGCATTATTTCTCTAGCATTTTGAGGGTTTCCTGTACCACTTGAACATCGTCAAATGGCAACTTTATTCCATTGATATCCTGATACTTCTCATGTCCTTTTCCTGCAATCAGAATGATGTCCCCTTCCTGGGCAAATGAGCAAGCCAACTTGATAGCTTCCCTTCTGTCTGTTAGTGCAGTGTATTTTTTATAGAAAATTGGCTCAATTCCAGCCTTCATATCTTCAATGATGGCATCTGGATTTTCAGTTCTTGGATTGTCCGAGGTTAAAATCACTTTGTCAGATAGTTCACAAGCAATGCGTGCCATCTCAGGGCGCTTTGTCTTGTCTCGATCTCCGCCACAGCCTATTACTGAAATGACTGTTTCATTTCCTGTTCGAATATTCTTGATAGTAGAAAGCACATTCTTTAGTGCGTCAGGCGTATGGGCGTAGTCGATAACTGCAGTGATGTTGTTTGCGGTTTGCACATATTGGAATCTTCCTTCAACTGATTCTAACGAACTCAATTCAGTCAGGACGTCAAGCGCTTCTTCCTCCAGCTCAATGGCAACACCATATACCGCAAGCAAATTGTAAGCGTTGAAATCTCCAATTAGACGTGTAAAGACTTCTTGTCCACCGATGTTGAGTTGCAATCCGGACAACTGGTTTTCCACTATTCTGGCCTTATAGTCAACCATGGTCTTTAAACCAAAAGTCAAGTGTTTTGCTTTGCAGTTTTGAAGCATGATTTCTCCATGAATATCATCGTTGTTTACAAGGGCAAATGCAGAACTTGGGAGCTGATCGAACAACTTCTTCTTTGCAGTGATGTAAGCGTTAAAAGTCTTGTGATAATCCAGATGATCATGGCTGATGTTTGTAAACACAGCGCCTGAAATATGAAGCCCTGTCATGCGATGTTGTTCTATGGCGTGGCTACTTGCCTCAATAAAGCAGTATTTGCACCCTTGATCCACCATTTCTCGTAGCAGGCGATTCATGGAAACCGCATCTGGAGTTGTATGCGTGGCAACCACTTCCTTGTCGTTGATTTTATTCACCACCGTTGAAAGAAGTCCGGCTTTCTTGCCTAATCTTCTGAATAACCTATGCAGAAGAGTGGCAACCGTGGTTTTGCCGTTTGTACCTGTGATGGCAATGAGCTTCAGTTGTTCTGAAGGGACATCATAGAAATTGGATGCTATAAAGCCAAGGGACTCAGCCGAGTTCTTCACTTGTATGTATGTCACTTGTGGTGATAGGTCTTGCGGTAATTCTTCACAAATCACTGCAACCGCCCCATCCTTGATGGCTGCAGCTATGTAGGCATGACCGTCTACCTGTGTGCCGCGTACAGCAACAAACAGTGAAAGCGGAAGCACATTGCGAGAATCAAAAGCGATTTCTTCTATTGCAATGTGCGTAGAGCCAATTACTTGGTCAATCCTCGCTTTATATAATATGTCCTTCAGAATCTTCATTAGCCCAATTCGATTGTGATTTGGTTGTGTTGATCTAGTCTTGCTCCAGGAACAACAGATTGCTTTTTGACCATACCGCTGCCTGCTATTTTGACTTTTAGTCCAAGATTTTCAAGAAGGAAAAGTGCGTCCTGAAGGCCCATTCCGCGGACATCAGGAACTAGACCATGAACAAGTTCATTGCCGGTTAACTCAACAGATTTTTCACCGGTTTTTGTTCGCACCCATTCACTACTTCCGCTCTCTATTGTTGCAATTTTAAGAGCGTCGTATACCGTTTGTAGTTCTTTCCTGCTTCCGTTTTTTGCAGCAGGGAGTTTGGCTTGAGCCAAGTCAGATTCTGGATCTGATCCTCTTAGTTCAAACTCTGTGGCATAGATCTTATCTGCTAATTCGCGGAAAACAGGTCCTGCGATGGTGCTCCCGTAATAAACTCCGCTTCGGGTGTCATTGATCAATACCAAACATGAGTACTTTGGAGCTTCTGCCGGGAAATACCCCACAAAGGATGCCCGGTAGCGATCAGCGTAATAACCATTCATTTTGGCAATTTTTGCTGTCCCTGTCTTGCCCGCTACAGAATAAGGAGCCCCTTTAAAAATATAATCTGCGGTACCACCAGCTTCACAAACTCCTTCCAGCATCTTGCGGCATTTTTCCAATGTGGATGGTGAACAAATACGAGATCGTAGGACTATTGGAGGATTGGTCTGGATGGTTTTTCCATTCTTTCTGACTTCAGTTACAAACTGCGGGCGAACTAGAACTCCATTGTTGGCAACTGCATTGTAAAAGGCCAGTGTTTGAAGGGGAGTTTGAAGAACTTCGTAGCCAATGGCCATTTGTGTCAAAGACAACCCACTCCAGTTTCCTTCTCCAACTTTGCTGTAGAGTTGTGGTTTTTGCTCTCCTTTTATTTTGATTCCTAAGGACTCCTGAAGGCCCATAGCGCCAAGGCGATTCAAGAATTTCTGTGGATTGTCGCCGTAAGCTTTCTTCACCAGCAGGGCTGTTCCAATATTGGATGATTTTTCAAAAACTTCTTCTACACTCAGAATCCCATTACCACCAGATCCATCTCTTTTGTAGTTGGAGTCTTTCATTGAGCGGTCATAGAAATAGTGGATCCCATCTCCCGTGTCTATGCTGTCACCCAAGTTGAAAAGGCCATCATCAAATACTGCCATCATCACGGGTAATTTGAACGTAGATCCCGGCTCAACTAACTCGGCTATGGCCTTGTTGTGAGATTCTGAATAACTGCCGCCCTCTTCATCACGGCTCAAATTGGCTATTGCTTTGATATAGCCAGTTGAGACTTCCATCAGAATCACAGTCCCCCATGCGGCATCGTGCTGAATCAACTGACGTTCCAAGGCTGTAGTGGCTACATCCTGCAAGTGCACATCTATTGAGGTATAAACATCACAGCCCATTTCTGGCTCTACGATATAGTCATTGGTAACGG
>CAZKMC010000060.1:0-607 GCA_964553485.1 uncultured Comamonadaceae bacterium | reverse complement strand
AATCTTCTCCTGTATTTGTTGCCCCTCTTTTCCGCCTAGCTCTAAATTATATGCAAGCTCAAGTCCTACACGCGCTCCGTCACGGTCCAGCCCAATGGTGCGGGCAGCTAACTTGTCAAATGGCTTTTTTCGAATGTCTTTTCTCTCAAACAAAAACCCACTGCTGTTTGAGCCTTTTTTGACGAAAGGAAACTCTTTGATCTCCTTCATCTTGGTATAGCTCAGATTAGTGGCTATCCTAGCATAACGGTCTCCTCGGTGCTGTGCAGTTTTCAGGAGCTCCTTGTATTCACGAGGACTCATTATGCCAAAGGCATTTGAAAATAGAAAAGAGAGAGAATCTATATGGGTGCTGAATTCGTCTATGTCCATACCCGTTGAGCGCGAATCCCATCTGAGCTCATATACCGGCACACTTGTAGCGAGCAAACTTCCGTCCGAGGAGTAGATCTGACCACGCACGGGGGTGATGAGCTTGATTTTTTGCTCATAAGCCTTGCCTTTGGCTTCCCATTTTTCGGCTTCGGCAGTTTGGATGAAGATGATTCTTCCAAATATGCCAACCCCGAACAAACAGAGAAAAGCAAAACTTAACCAGGTGCTTTTA
>CAZKMC010000059.1:956-12018 GCA_964553485.1 uncultured Comamonadaceae bacterium | reverse complement strand
GTTAGTTAATTCCAAAGGATAAAACTCATCTGCCAATTGACCGTCCGGAGCATTTCCATTTTCCTTGATTGCAGCATTCTTGTATTCGATCACTTCTCTCACAGTATGAAATGTTCCTCCGTGCCCATAAAAAGGCGAGTCTTTCATATTATAGAGCTGTGGTGTTTTGAATTTGAAGTTGTCTTCTGGATTTCCGGTAAAACCTCCTCTACCCAGGTTTGCGGTGTTTTCTGAAGATGCGCCGCCGTACGTTCCAGGACCTTCCATGTCATTCATACCCAAAGCATGAAATTCCATTCCATTCAAGGCTGGACCATTGTGGCAATTGTTGCATTCTGCTTTTCCGAAGAACACCATTGCACCGCGCTTTTCGCTAGCAGACATGGCGGTGGTATTCCCACGCAACCAATCTTGCCAAGGCGATTGATTCGCAAGTAAAGTCCTTTCATAAGCCCCAATGGCTAGTCCCGCAGTTCTTGGTGTGCATCTGTTCTCGACTGGGAATTCAGAAAATGCGATGTCAAACAATTCTTCGTACTCCACTATCTCTTCACAGATAGAAGCATTCACTTCCAACCGGTGAACCGTTAATCCAGCAATAGCTTGTGTTTCTAATCCTTGATATCCAAATTGATTATTGAAAATAGGAGTTCCCATTGGCCATAAATCTTCTGTGCCTTCATTGGTGCCTGTGGCCCCAAATTGACCGTTCCAAAGCATCACATCTTGGTAAGCAGTATTCATAGCGCTTGGCGTTCTAATTGGCTGGACGTCCAAACTGTCTGTGTCATAGGCAGGATTTGCCACCCGGCCTTCTCCGGCCATCCCGAATCCCATTCCGCCTTCTCCAATTCCTTGTTGCATATTGGCTTGAAAACCGCCCTGTGCGTGGTGACAAGAGGCACAACTATAGGTGCCATAGCCTTCATCTTCTTTTGGATTTCGAGCTAAACCGGTCTCATGGAAAAGGAATCTTCCAAGTTCAACCTTAGCTGAATTCAGTGGGTTCAAAGGATCCTGAGGTATGAGGCTATACTGATGACTTTCCGGCAAGACATAAAAATTCAGTCCTTCGCCATTCGAGCCTTCTTCCAAAATTTCTCTCAGTTGGGCATTATAATCCGGGCCATCCGAAATTATTTCGTCTTTCACATCCTTTTTACAAGAGGTCAGGCCTAAAGAAAGCATTCCAAAGAATAGGAATACATAAGCTGAAGTAATTTTCATCGTTCAGTTTGATTAGTACGTTTTGAAATTGTGGCCTTTAGCCGAAACAAAATTACGGAAATGTCACGTAATTTGTCATGGCCGCATGTCTAACAGGTATGAACGAGTAATCGAGTAAAAGGTTTCAGGGTTGTCAGCGTGCAGCCAATGCCCGGATTCAGGCATGGCAGTAATTGAGGAGTTCAGGAAATAAGCCTCTATCAGATGATGATCTTCTTCTCGAATGTAATCTGATTTTCCGCCGGCCACAAACAATACAGGCACATCACATGGTTGCATATAGGGTTGGTCTACTATGGCCTCAATTTGTCTGGCAATTTCAGGCACATTGAACCTCCATGCTAGTTGACCTTTTTCAATCCAATAAAGGCTTTTGAGCAGGAATTGTCTTATGGTAAAATCTGGAATGCCAAGGGTGATTGCTGCTTCTACTTCTTTTCTGCTGTTCAGCGAGGAAAGATCAACCTCTTCCAAAGCAGCTATTATCTCCTGATGATGAACCGGGTATTTCTTAGGAGCTATGTCGGCGATCACCATTTTCTTCACCGTCTCAGGATGTTCAGACGCATAAAGCATACACGTTTTGCCACCCATGCTATGTCCCAACAAACGAACATTCTCCAACTCCAATTCTTCAATGAGTTCATTCAAGTCTTCAGCCATGGCCTCATAACTAAAGTCATGGCTATGCGATGAATGTCCATGATCTCTTTGGTCAACAAGGATTACTTGAAAATCTTCTGCGTATTGCTTGCCCAAAGTTTGCCAATTGTCAGATGAACCAAAAAGACCGTGAAGAATTAAAAGCGGCTCTCCTTCTCCAAGAATTCGATGATTCAATTTCATGCAGACTCAAGTTGTTTCAAATACAGTTGAATGGTATTCTCCAGACCGAGGTAAAGAGCATCGGAAATTAGTGCATGCCCAATGCTTACCTCCATTAATTCCGGAACATTCTGGGCAAAGTAGCTGAGATTCTCCAGGCTTAGATCATGTCCCGCGTTGAGCCCTAATCCATTGCTTTTTGCCACATGCGCAGCTTCAATAAATGGGGCTATGGCTGTTTCCGGATTGTTGAGATATCCTTGGGCATAGCTTTCTGTATAGAGCTCCACCCGGTGTGCTCCTGTGGCCGCAGCCTGCTCAATCATTTTCGAGTTGGGTTCAATGAATAGGCTAACCCTCATTCCTCGGGCTGAAAGCCCACCCACTACCTCTTTCAAAAAGTCAAAATTCTTGACCGTATCCCAGCCCGCATTACTTGTAAGAACACCGGGAGGATCTGGCACTAAGGTCACTTGATCTGGTTGATGCGTTTCCACAAGCCTCAAAAAATCAGCAGAGGGATAACCTTCAATGTTAAATTCTGTGTAAACCACAGG
Organism: uncultured Comamonadaceae bacterium; assembly: GCA_964553485.1. GTDB lineage: Bacteria > Bacteroidota > Bacteroidia > Flavobacteriales_D > Sanyastnellaceae > CAZKMC01. The sequence goes on along the minus strand of CAZKMC010000059.1, from coordinate 9,409 downwards.
CTTCAAATCCGCCACATCCTGATGGCGAATGTGTCTTTCATCTGGCCTTGGGTGAATTGTAATGCCTTGAGCACCAAATTCCTGACATCTTTTTGCGGCCAATACCAAATCTGGCGTATTTCCCCCACGCGCATTTCGAATTGTAGCAATTTTGTTGATGTTTACACTAAGTTTAGTCATAGCTTTGCTCCCAAAGTTGAGGAATTTGTCTATTTTTTGATCACAGAGAAAACCCAGGAATGATTTTTGACGTTTATATAGGTACAAAGTTAGGGCAAGCAGACCTTATTTGAATAATCACTTATCTCGAATAATCACGTGTTTATAAAAGATTTTATATCCAATGAAGTTCCAACGCTTAAGCCAGGTGATACTGTAAGGCAGGCCATGGAAATGATGGAAGAATTTAAAGTCACGCACCTTCCTGTGATGGCCAATGGAAGACACTTGGGCCTCATGTCAGAACGTTCATTGGAAGCTTGCGAAGATGACGCCCTTCCTATTCAGGGCCTTGAACTTGACCTTTCTCAATTGCTTCCAGACCAGCATGTTTTTGAAGCAATGGCTCTGATGGATGAAAGACACCTCTCACTTCTACCTGTAGTGAATGAGGAAGGAATTTATCTGGGACATGTCAAAGCTAAGAATGTAATCTCCGCCTTTGCAAAAACACAAGCAGTAGGAGCAACAGGAAGTATCGTTGTTCTTGAAATGGACGCTCGTGATTATTCATTGGCAGAGATTTCAAGACTGGTTGAAAGCAATGGAGTTAAGATTCTGAGTGCAATGCTGACCGCCAACAGGGAGTCAGCCATGGTGGAAGTAACACTTAAAATGAACAAAGAAGACATCCAAGCGGTGATTCAGACTTTTGAGCGTTATGATTATCGGGTAAAGGCATTTTTCCATGCTCCAAAACATGCCGATGACCTTCAACGCAGATTTGAAGCTTTCATGAAATATCTCAATACCTGAGACCGTTTTGCCTATCTTTCTAGCCCATTTTATGCGCTCGTAAATCATGAAAATTGCAATCTTCGGAAAACATTTCAATGATTCATTTATTGCCCCCATTCAGCACTTATTTGATGAGTTAGAAAGGCAGCAAATAGAGGTGGTGACTTACGCTCCGTTTCAATCTTTTCTAGAATCTCGTATAAAACTTCCTGTCCATCATAGGTTTGGCTTGCGCGAGGAGATGATCACTTGTGACGTAATTATCAGTATTGGAGGTGACGGGACTCTTCTTGATTCAGTAACTGTTGTTAGGGATTCCGAAAAACCAATCTTAGGAATCAACACGGGCCGATTGGGATTCTTGTCCAATGTGTCCACCACAGAAATAGATGAGGCAATTCAAGCCTTGATGCAAGGAAACTATACCCTTGACCCAAGGATGCTCCTGGAAGTAACCAGCCCTCAAAAGGATTTTGGCGAATTCAACTTTGCCCTAAATGAAATCACGATTTATAAAAGATCTTCAGCATCGATGATTGCTACTCACGTGACCGTGGATGACCGATTTTTGAACACCTATTGGGCAGATGGATTGATTGTGTCAACCCCTACAGGTTCAACCGCATATTCGCTCAGCTGCGGAGGACCGATTATTATGCCTGGAAGTCAAAATATCATTTTTACCCCTATAGCTCCGCATAATTTGAATGTGAGGCCACTAGTAGTTCCCAACGATGTGAAAATACGTCTGAGCGCAGAGGGACGTGAAGAAGATTTTTTACTCACCATCGACTCAAGGGCGTTTGAAATAAATGCTCAAGTTGAGATTCATCTTAAAACAGCTCCTTTCAAAATCAACCTCATAAACTTGGAACATCAATACTTCTTTAATACTATAAGAAAGAAGATGATGTGGGGTGCAGACAAGCGAAACTAAAAAGAGGGTGTAACTTTGCACCGAAATTGAAACTATTTGTCTTCGTTCTCGAATAAAGAAGTAAGTGAAAACAATAAATGAAAGATTTGCGCATTCATAGTGCAATGAGAATTGCCTTTTACATTGGCGTTGCTCTCCTGATTACCAATGCCTTAAGTGCTCAATTAAAATTTGAACGAAGCAAGGAATTTGGCGTGATGGCAGTGACATCCTACTATATTGGAGATGTGAACCCGTACAAACATTTTGGCGGCGACTTGTCCTTAGGTGGTGGAGTTGTGTATAGAGAGAACCTCAGTAAAAGATGGTCTGTAAAGGGAACTTACATTGTAAGTCGATTTGCGGCTAACGATGCTAACAGCTCAGATGCTTGGCGTCAAAATCGAAATTTATCATTCAGAAACGACATCCGCGAAGGCTCTATTCAAGCCGAACTCAACTATTTCAATTACCAACTTGCCAACAAACGAAATTGGATTTCGCCATACTTGTTTATGGGCTTGGCTTTTTATTCGCACAAACCTCAGGCGGAATACAATGGCCGTTGGTATGAATTGCAAGCTCTAGGAACTGAGGGGCAAGGAACCACAGAGGGGGGGAATGTCTACAATGTAAATGGAATTGCCATTCCATTTGGCGCAGGACTTAAAATGAATTTGTTTTCGATTGTGGGCATTGGTCTTGAATGGGGGATGCGCAAAACATGGACGGACTACCTAGATGACGTGAGTCAATCTTATGTGAGTCCCGCCGTCCTTGCCGACGAAAATGGAACGCTCGCTGCAATTCTTGCAGATCGAAGCCTTGTCTATGAAGGTGGACAAGCAGACAATGCTGGTCTACAAAGGGGAGACCCCGGCCGAAATGATTGGTACAACTTCACCACACTCACTCTTTCTTTCCGTCTCGGAAAAAAGCCAACCACCTGCTGGAATCAGTAAGTAAGCTCAAAAAAATGAGGTACTTTTGCGGCGCGTTAGGAATTTCACGTTTTTTCACGTTCTAACTTGGGCAATACCCCGGCTTAAAATGTGTTATTTTGTGGAATAGGTCAATACCGAAAACATCGGTCATTGAATCCTCCTGCTCAAAGCAAGCTGAACTCAATCATGCCGGTACCAAAGCATATCGACAAGAATAACATTCCACGACACGTAGCCATCATCATGGATGGGAACGGGAGATGGGCTAAAAGTCAGGGACAAGATCGAATTTTCGGTCACTTCAATGGAGTGGATGCCGTTCGCGATTCTCTCAATGCTGCCACAGAACTTGGGGTAGAATACCTTACCCTTTATGCGTTTTCAACTGAGAACTGGAATCGTCCTTTGGATGAGGTTCAAGCTTTGATGGACTTATTGGTGAAGACAATTGTGCAGGAAATCAATGAGCTAGATGAAAAAGGAGTGAGGCTGATGGCGATTGGTGATTTACAAAATCTACCAGGAAGTTGTCAGCAAGAGCTTGAAGCAGCAATGGCGCGCACAGCTAAGAATACAAAAGTAAAACTGGTGTTGGCGTTGAGCTACAGTGCACGCTGGGAAATTGTGAGAGCAGTTAGAGAGATTGTAGGGAAAGGCATTCCGGCAGAAAGCATTACTGACGAGACTATTCGAGAGCATTTATGTACTCATGACATGCCAGATCCTGAACTGATGATTCGTACTAGTGGCGAGCAAAGAATCAGCAATTTTCTTCTGTGGCAACTAGCATATAGCGAGCTGTATTTCACAAATACCTTCTGGCCTGATTTCCGAAAGGCGGATTTCTATGAGGCCATCGCCGATTACCAGAGCCGCGAACGAAGGTTCGGCAAAACAAGTGATCAATTAACGGTAAATCAAAGCGAATGAAGTTTTTGCAGTCCATGCTGCTTTGGATGTTCCTCGGGATGTCTGTAACCCTGTTAGCACAGCCTACCAAAATAGGCGGTAGCTTCGATTATAGTACGCCAAGAACGCTTACCATTGCCGGAATCACGGTTACTGGTATTGAGTTCACAGACGTACAAACGATCAAGTTGTTCTCAGGACTTCAAGTAGGAGAGGAAATAATGATTCCCGGTGATAAGATAGCCACAGCTATTCGCAATCTATGGGACCAACAGCTCTTTGCTGAAATTGCCGTTTATGCCGCTGAAGTCAGAGGTGATGATGTCTATCTGGTGATTGACCTAGTTGAAATGCCACGCCTGTCCAAATACCAATTTGTTGGACTACGAAAAGTAGAGGTAGAAAATCTTCGTGAAAGGATCAATTTGATTCGGGGAAGAATCGTCAATGAAAACCTCATGACGAACACCAAAAATGTCATCGAAGAGTATTTCAAGGAGAAAGGATACTTCAACGTAAATGTCCAAATAGTTCAAAAGGAAGATCCGACCATCGATAACAGTACTTCTCTGCTTATCACAGTTGACAAAGGCGAGCGCGTAAAGATTGAAGACATCCGCTTTGTCAATTCCTCGGCTATTTCAGAGAGGAAATTGATGAAGTCCATGAAAGACACCAAGGAAAAGCGTTGGTGGAGGCTTTTCAAGTCATCTAAATATCTGGAAGAGAATTACGAGAAAGACAAAATGGCGCTCATTGGCCTTTATAATCAAAAAGGATTCAGGAATGCCAAGATTGTTAAAGACAGCCTCTTCCGAATTTCTGAAGACCGCGTAGGAATAGATATATACCTAGAGGAAGGAAATAAATTCTACTTCCGAAATATATCCTTCACCGGAAACACCAAATACCGTGAATCCTTCCTCAAGGACAGTGTCCTTAAGATTCAACCAGGTGATGTATACAATGTAGCTACTCTGGAAGAACGTCTGTTCATGAACCCCCGTGGAATGGATGTGACGTCGTTGTATTCTGATGATGGCTATTTGACATTTAGAGCTATTCCAATTGAAACTTCAGTAGTCAATGACTCCATTGATATCGAAGTCCGACTGGTGGAGGGAAAACAATTTAGAATTGGTAAAATTTCCGTCAATGGAAATACGAAGACCAATGATCACGTGATTTACCGTGAGATCAGAACACGTCCAGGTGATCTATTCAGTCGTACGGATATCATCCGTACTCAACGAGAATTAGCTCAGTTGAATTATTTCAACCCGGAAGCATTCCAAGTTCTTCCTACTCAGAATGAAGCAGAGGGAACGGTTGACATCGAATACATAGTGGAAGAAAAACCCTCTGATCAGATCGAGTTATCCGGTGGTTGGGGCGGAGGTCGTGTCGTCGGTACCCTTGGAATTAGCTTTACGAATTTTTCTTTACGAAACACCTTTAAAAAGGGCGCATGGAAACCAGTTCCAACTGGTGATGGCCAGCGCTTGAGTATTCGTGCCCAGTCCAATGGAATTTTCTTCCAGTCCTATAACATGAGCTTTACTGAGCCGTGGTTGGGTGGAAGAAAGCCAAACTCATTGAGCGTAGGTGTGTGGCATTCAGTTCAAACCAATGGACAAAAGAAAAAAATTGACGGAGAACTCAATCCATTGAGACAATCTTTGAAAACTACAGGAGCATCTATAGGATTGGGACAGCGTTGGCAAAAGCCAGATGACTGGTTCCTGATGTATTTGACGCTTTCTTACCAGCATTTTAACTTGGAAAATTACCGCTCGTTCTTTAGTTTTTCTGATGGAAACTCGAACAACTTGGCAGTATCCTGGTCATTGCAAAGAAATTCAGTTTCAGATCCGATCTATCCTACCTGGGGGTCAAATATCAAATTTTCTTTGAAGGCAACACCGCCTTATTCGAAGTGGTTCAATCCAGACAAAGACTACTCACAACTTTCTGATCAAGACAAGTTCAAATGGGTGGAGTACCACAAGTGGAAATTTACTGCCAACTGGTATACTGCGTTGACACGTGGAAGCGAAGACAATCCAAGAAGATTAGTCTTGAATACTAACGTTGGCTTTGGATTCCTTGGATTCTATAACAAAGACATTGGGGAGTCGCCGTTTGAAAGATTCTATTTAGGAGGTGTTTACCTAAGTGGATTTGTGTTGGATGGACGAGAAATTGTGAACCTAAGAGGGTATGATGATTTGTCTGTGACTTATCCAAATCCTAATGTTGGATCACCAGTAATTGCCAAATACGGAATGGAGTTGAGGTATCCACTTTCTACCAATCCAAATGCTACTATTTATGCATTGACATTTCTAGAAGCCGGTCAAACCTGGTCCAAGTTGGGAGATTTTAATCCATTTAATGTAAAACGATCCGCAGGTGTTGGACTTCGTATTTTCCTACCAATGTTTGGCCTCTTGGGGCTTGATTATGGTTGGAGGCTAGACGACGTTCCAGAGATTCCAAATATGTCTCGTGGCCAATTCCACTTTAGCATTGGCATGAATGTTGGGGAGCTATAAAAACAAAAAGTGATATTTTCGCTGACACCTTTGCGAAACAAGTTCAATATGAAAGGAAGCATTTTATCAATTGCAGTTTTGCTTTTCGGCCTAAGCGCCACAGCACAGAAATTCGCTTATGTGGATACGGATTACATCCTAAAACACATGCCGGAATATGCTGAAGCACAAGGTGAGTTGAACCGCCTCTCTTCGCAGTGGCAGGAAGAAATAGAAGCAAAATATGAAGCTGCAGCGCGTTTGCAAAGCGCCTACAACGCAGAAAAGGTGTTGCTTACTTCAGAGATGCGCAAAAAACGCGAGGAAGAGATTGACTCCAAAATGAAAGAAGCTAGAGAACTTCAAAAGAAAAAATTTGGTGTGGATGGAGAGCTTTTTTCAAAGAGAGAAGAACTTGTTCAACCCGTGCAAGACATGATTTTTGAAGCGATTAAGGAAATATCAAGCAACAGTAGTTACATGGTGATCTTTGACAAATCAAATCAAAGCAACATGTTGTATACCAACCCAAAATATGATGTGTCTGATAAGATCATCAAGAAGATGGGGTATACCCCGGGAGAGACTATAGAGCCCGAAGAAAAAGACGACAAAGGAAATGCACCAGGTAAAACGGGTGGAGCAACAAATACTGGTAAGACCGGATCTGATTCAAGAGGCGGGGGTGCCATTTCAACAAAAGATAGAAAGTAGTACTAAAGGAAAATTAAGACCATGAAAAAGATCTTACTGATCATGCTATGCGCAGCCGGAATGACATTCAACTCGGACGCCCAAAAATTCGGACACATCGATTCTCAAGAGCTTCTTTTGGCTATGCCAGAAAGAGCAGGAGCTGAAACGAAAATTACTGCGAGAGCAACTGAGTACGAGCAGGAACTCAACACAATGAAAACTGAGTTTGACGCGAAGTACAAAGATTATGTAGACAAGGGACAAACCTGGCCTGCAGCGATTCGCCAACAAAAAGAGCGTGATCTGACTCAGATTCAGCAGAACATTCAGGATTTCTCATTAACCATCCAGAATGATTTGGCTGCTCTGGAGGAAGAATTATTGACTCCAATGATTGATCGTGCAAAGACAGCTATAGAAGCGGTTGGAAAGGAAGCAGGCTATACGTATATCTTTGATACCAGCACAGGTGTTACAGTATACAACGGTGGCGAAGATGTTCTTCCTCTTGTGAAAACGAAATTGGGCTTGTAAGCTCTAAATAGTAGAAATATTCAAGCACCTCCTCGGGGGTGCTTTTTTTTTGTCTGGAAGAAACGCATCTTTGAAGACGGATATGAAAAACAAAGCCATCGGCATATTTGATTCTGGAATTGGGGGCTTGACTGTAGCCAACGCCATCCAACATCGTTTGCCCTCAGAATCATTGGTGTATTTTGGAGATACTGCTCACATGCCATACGGCGATAAATCTCCAGAGCTAATTCGGCATTATACAGCACGAATTACAGCGTTTTTGCTTGAGCAGAAAGTAAAGATGGTTGTCATTGCCTGTAATACAGCCTCGTCGCATGCGTTTCAAACAGTTCAGGATTTATGTGGGCCTGGAATACCTGTCATAAACGTCATTGATCCGGTGGTTGATGTGGTGTCTGCCAAATACAAAACCGGGAAAATAGGTGTCATTGGAACAAAGGGTACTATGGCGTCAAGAGTGTATCCTAGGCGGATTCAGAAGAAGAATTCAAAATTGAAAGTGGTCTCGCAGGCCACACCACTTTTGGCTCCAATGATCGAAGAGGGTTTTTTCAATAACAACATTTCAAAAACGGTCATAGAATCCTATTTGTCCAAACCTTTGTTTGAGGATTTGGACGCACTCATCCTAGGGTGCACACATTATCCCCTTATCAAACGCGAAGTGCGTAACTATTTTGGCAAGAAAGTGCATGTCATTGACTCCGCCAGTGTGGTAGCGGCCAGCATAGAGGATGTCCTGCGAGAAAAAGGGATGCTCAATAATCAAGTCAATGATCCTGAATACACTTTCCTAGTGTCAGATCATACTGAGTCTTTTGAACGTAGCACACGCTTGTTTTTCAAAAAACGTATCCACCTGGGGGAAGCCAGACTCTGGGAATAAGGCTATTCCTGTTCTTTGAACCAGCTAGCGTACAGGTGGTAGTTTTTGGCGATGCGCTTCACTTCACCTTCGAA
>CAZKMC010000059.1:0-946 GCA_964553485.1 uncultured Comamonadaceae bacterium | reverse complement strand
CCCGCATAAATACAGCCTTCCGGGACTTTTGTTCCCTCAAGCACAACCGCACCAGCCGCTATGATACTTCCTGAGCCAATCTCACAATTGTCCATCACTATGGCCCCCATTCCGATAAGAACATCTGGGTGAATGGTGCATCCGTGGACGAGAGCGTTATGTCCAATACTTACCCGATCTCCAATGTGGGTCTCGGTTTTTTCATAGGTACAATGAATTACTGCCCCGTCTTGAATATTGACATCGTTGCCAATGCGAATTTTGTTGACATCACCCCGTACCACAGCGTTGAACCAGAAGCTGCATCGTTCGCCAGCCACCACATCACCCACAACCGTAGCATTAGGTGCTAGCCAAGAATCTCCACCAATTCGAGGGCTAATGCCCTTTACTTTCATCAAAAGTGCCATAGGTCAAAGATGGAAAATTCCTCGTGCAAAGCACAAAACTCTTTAATGACTTTGTGAAGAAATCGTCTACTTTTAGTGCACAAAATCTGGTAATTATGCCCGCTGGTTGACAGAAGTATGTAAATTTGCCGTGCTGAAAAAAGGCAGTCCCAAAAGGAAAGGCCTTACTTTGGCTTAAATACAAGCACATGATTCAGGAAGTAGCACATTTGAACGTAGAGGACCGGGAATTGGTAATGGATGCACCAATTTGGATTTCATTGTACGCGGCTTATAGGCATGACGGGCAAATGGATGCAGAAGAACGCGAGGAAGCCATCAAACAGGTGCATTACAGATCTTATAGTGGGACCAAGCGTTTGCAGCATTATTTTGATGCCATTGACGATGGTTTTCAACTGCGTTTTGACGCATCGGATACGGCATTGTCCAAAAATCCTGTGGAAAGAGATTCTTTTCTTGCCAATAAGATCCAGGATTGTATTCGTGCTATCAACAACCTCGAAAGCAAGAGTTTCGCTAGAAAATTATTGCAT
>CAZKMC010000058.1:9611-12041 GCA_964553485.1 uncultured Comamonadaceae bacterium | reverse complement strand
GTAGAAGATTTTATATCGCAACTGGACGGCTGGAAACCGTCCCTCTTAACACTCAAAACTGAAAACCACACTCACACTCCACACTCACACTTCTCAAGACTCAAATCTCACAAAGGAATATTCCCATGCTTTTTCCTTGGAAGCGTATCCACTTTGTTCTTAAGCATGTCGAAAGCTTTGATCAGTTTTTGACGTGTTTGATGTGGTTTGATGACCTCATCTACATATCCTCGGGCAGCAGCATTATATGGGTTGGCAAAAAGTTCTGCGTATTCTGCCTCTTTTTCCTTCCACTTGGCTTCTGGGTCTTCTGCGGTCTTGATTTCTTTCTTGAAGATGATTTCGGCCGCACCTTTTGCTCCCATCACCGCAATTTCTGCACTTGGCCACGCAAAGTTCATGTCGGCGCCAATGTGTTTGGAATTCATCACATCGTAAGCTCCGCCGTAGGCTTTTCTGGTAATAACAGTAATTCTTGGAACCGTTGCTTCAGAGAACGCATACAGCAGTTTTGCTCCATTGCTGATGATACCATTCCATTCCTGGTCCGTACCCGGCAAGAAGCCCGGCACATCTTCAAAAACGAGAAGTGGAATGTTGAATGCATCACAGAAACGTACAAAACGGGCGGCTTTGTTGGAGCATTTGATATCTAGAACCCCAGCCAGATAGGCCGGTTGATTGGCTACAATTCCAATACTGCGTCCCGCTAACCTTGCGAAACCAACCACAATATTCTCAGCGTAATTTTTGTGAACTTCAAAGAAAGAATCCTCATCAATCACTTCCTGAATGACTTCTTTGATGTCATAGGGTTGGTTGGGGTTGTCAGGAATAATTGAATCAAGCTTTTCACGGACATCAGAAGTACTTGAGGTTGAATTCATTGGAGTTTGTTCCTCGCAATTCTGAGGCACATAACTAAGCAAAGTTTTGATTCCATCAATACAGGCAATTTCATTGGCGCAAGAAAAATGCGTAACACCAGATTTGGTAGAATGTGTAGACGCTCCTCCCAATTCCTCTGAGCTTACTTCTTCATGGGTCACTGTCTTTACTACGTTGGGTCCGGTCACAAACATATAGCTAGTGCCTTCCACCATAAAAATGAAATCTGTGAGGGCCGGAGAGTAAACGGCACCACCTGCACAGGGACCCATAACCGCCGAAATTTGTGGTACTACGCCACTTGCTCTTACATTTTTATGAAAAATATCCGCATATCCTCCTAGTGAAACTACCCCTTCTTGAATACGGGCGCCACCACTATCATTAAGACCTATCACCGGAGCTCCGTTCTGCATAGCGAGGTCCATTACTTTGCAAATTTTCTCAGCATGTGCCTCAGCCAAAGACCCGCCAAGAACTGTGAAATCCTGAGAAAACACGTACACCAACCGCCCGTTTACCGTGCCGTATCCAGTAACAACTCCGTCCCCTAAAAATTTATTTTTATCCAAGCCGAAATTGGTAGACCTGTGGGTAACCAGCATCCCAATTTCTTCAAACGAACCTTCATCCATCAAGAAATGGATCCGTTCACGGGCAGTGAGTTTGCCTTTGGCGTGTTGCGCGTCAATTCTTTTCTGTCCTCCACCCAATTGGGCTTCAGCAATTTTCTTGTTCAGCGTGTTGAATTTCTCAGACATTGCATTTAAGTAGGTGCGCAAATATACACAACCCGAGCAAGGCAAAGAACAGCTTCGACTGATGTGCCGCTTTTGAAAAATAGATTTAAAGCCTGAAAGTTCTTGTGGCAGTTTGTGCTCATTCGATTGTGGACAAGAAATGACCTTATATTTTTGCTCTTGGAGGCAAAACTTCGTAATTTGAGGAGTAGACATTTTAACGCCTCAAGAATCCACTTCAATGCTCATTGTAGTTTTAAACCCCACTAACACATGGATATGATCGGGCATGCATTTTATAGCCAATGGAATTTGGCCACATTCCTGAACGATGCGATAAACTTATCGACCTACCTGGTCGGCTTCTCTCTGTGACATACATTGATCGCGGTACTTGGTTGCAAAATCGACTTGCAAAATCACCTGGGTATAGGTTGACATAATTTGATTTTTCATCAAAATGGATAATTAAATCCCTTGGTCAACACTCGATTTATATGTGCAGGGTGGTGATTTATCGTTGCATCGGTCTTGGTCGATAATACCGCTTGCTCCGCGGCTCTCATTTCCCGAATCACAACGCATCCCCAACCTTACGGACGGGGCTACTTTCATGCCGCCTGCTCCGCAGCTCTGATTCTCACAAATCGACATACCCCACAACCTTACGGACGGGGCTACTTTCATGCCGCCTGCTCCGCAGCTCAACTCCACCAAAACGATAATGCTCACAACCCCTGTTGCTCAAAGAGCATTACAATTGTGTAACACACGAAAAGGCAGTGCCGGCAAGCGAAGCGCC
>CAZKMC010000058.1:0-9601 GCA_964553485.1 uncultured Comamonadaceae bacterium | reverse complement strand
CCCCCCCCGGTGGCGCAGCCATAATCATTTGTAATCTGTAATTTGAGATTCGTAATTTCTTGCGCAGCGCTAGCGGAGCAAGTACATTTTACCAAAGCCTTTGGTCATGAAACCGCTAGCACCAGACTCCCTCATTTCAAGAGGCTCTCCATGAAGGCTGGCGCTGACTCTATACAAGTAAATACCATTGGCCAATTGATCTCCAAATTCATCCTTGCCGTCCCACCAAAATTCTGTTTGGTTGCGACCTATTCTCAAGGTACCGAGTTCATTGATGTGGATATCACGAATCACCCTTCCGCCTATGGTCATGATCTGAATATGGAAAAAATCTGGGGGCTCAACTCCGGTGAGAGAGAACACAAATTGTGTGCGGGTGCTAAATGGGTTGGGGTAGTTCAATACATCTGTCAGCGTGGGCTTCATGAAAACCTCAAAATCAATGCGGTAATCCAAATCTCCACTGGCATTGCCACTTTTGTCTTCTGCTTGCACCAAAAGTGTGTACCTGCCGTCTTGTTCGAATTGAGGACGATAATCCAACTCCGCGCGGTTTTGAACGCCGTCTGAAGGCAAGAACTGAAGCGCGACATCCGCAAAATAAACCGGTCTTTGCTCGCCATCCGGCCAGGTGACAAACACTTTGAAACTGGATGTGTCTGCGGCTTCATTCAAAATGAAATAAGGGTTCTCGTCATCCAAACTCACCCGAATCTGCGGTTGGGCAGAAACAATGTCGCCATGCAAGATGTGCATGCCGTCAAAGGTGACATCCAACAAGGGGTTGATGCGGTCTTGATCCACCACAAAACGGAGCTGCAACAGGTTGTTGAAATGTACTTGCTCCAATTGATCAGTCTGGTTGCCGTCCACATAAGGATTGGCCTCGATCCACAACACATTCTCTCCCCTCAGATCAAATGTCTCTATCCAAACAGTATCCACCAATACTTCTCCCACCCTCAGACTGTCTGAACGGGGATAAACCATTTGATGAAAATTATGCTGGGCGTCTTCCACCCGATAACTCACCAGCAAACTATCCATCGGCAACAGTCCGATGTTCCGAATGGCAACTGCCACAGCCAGGGGTTCTCCAGCCTGAACGGTGTCCTTGGGGAAATAAAACGCCGTGTGTGCGTCCACTGCGCATTCCGGGACGTGGGCGGCTTTGACTTGCCAAAAATTCAATTGAGATGGTGTCAGATCCTGGGTGTCGAACAACTCTGTTTCAAATTTCAAATATGGGTAGGCAGTCGCATCCACTAACTCATCAAGGTTAGGCGCTACACCAGAAAGCTGATTCCAACTGTTCAGCACATCGATATTGGCGCCATTCACCCCAACTACGGAGACGATGCTACTGTCCGCACTTGGATCTTCCAGAGTATTCAACTCCCACAAAAAGGCATCCCAAGCATTGGAGGGCCCGAAAGTTTTGGAAACAATGGTACCTGCCCCAGTAGTGCCGGTCAATTCAACTTCTAGTTCTAATAATTCATCGGGCTCCGCCCCAACTAATTCAACCTTGCTAAGCGGATAGCCCTTTTTCACGAAAAAGATAAACGGCACGCTGTCTTGACTTGCCCCAATTTCAGTGGCGCCCAAGCTGCCGAGTGTGGTGTAGAGCTCTGGTGCGTTCTCATCCCAGCCATCGTAATTGACGTATTTCCAGGTGTAGATCAACAAATAATGCCCGTCCTCCACTTCGTTTTCCAGCATGTTGACGAGTCCCGCCATTTCTGTGGCATTGTTCTGCCTGAAAATGAAATACTTTTCCGGACGCTGCCTTCCGTTGGCACAGTCCATCAAATTGTCAAAATCATTGTCTGGATTGCTTCCGGAGAAATTGCTTTCCCAGGGACGTAAATTCACGCTATCTAGCACCGCCACATGCAGTGCAGCGCTGTTTCCGCAACCGGCATAATCTTGAATTTCCAGATCCAACTGGTACCTCGTAGCATTGATCTCATAGGCGTTGGCGGGAGAGCCATACACGGTGCACTTGAGTGGAACCGTGCCTGTGGTAAAGTCAATACGCTGCTCGGTTTCGTTGTAATCAATGCCGCTGTAGGTATTGAACGCGAATTGATCAAAATGTGATTGTCCCCATCCGGTTTCACCTTCCTGAAACTGAAAGCTGCTGGTGCGCCAATTGTATTCTTCTTCAGGAGTATTGTCTGCCGCGCATCTCCAGAAATAAACCTGGTCATTCTCTAACTGAATGGGCAATTCCCATTGCACCACGCCACCCCCTTGAATGATGTTGGTGGTGAGCAATTGTGGACTAGCAAAAGCTGCCGAAGTATCCAGCTCCATCCGCCAGTTTGTGAGAGGAGCAAGCGGATCACCGGTGCTGGCTTGGAGGGTAATTCCACCTTCGGGAGTGATGGCGTAGGTGTATGGCACTACGGGAATCAAATTGCCTCCCGTAATCTGCAAGAGCTTGTTGCTGACCACATTGTTGGACAAATCTTCCAACTCGTCAACGGTGTTTGCAGGATAATCTACCAAGACGTCAAAGGTATTGGTGCCAATTCCCTCCACCCTATCTACGGGCAAGGCGAACTGCACAAAAGCGGCATTCCCGATTCCCTGCACCACTTGGACCAAAGAAGTATCCTCACCATTTGGCAATCGCCTCACTAACTCAACCCCAAACGGCGTGTTGACCGCCTTTCCAAGGTTGGCGATGCGCACATTGACGTAGAAACTATCCACGTCCGCGGTAACCTGAGCGGGACTAAAAGACACATCAGAAGCGGTGATGGCCATGTCTGGTTTTGGCCAGGCGTTCAGCACTATGGCCGGATCTCCGTGGAGGGCGAAAGTGAGCGCTGCGTTTGCCGTATAGAGGTTCTGAACATTTCCTTGAAAAGCCCTCACAGCCGCTTGCATGTTCTGACCGATGCTCTCGCCGTAGTGCGTTTGAAAATTCTGTCGGTAGAACTGTTCCGTCCAGACATCGAGAGAGGCCGGAATCCCCAGATCACCTTTGGCAATGAACCCGATGGTTCCCGCATTTGCCGCCAAGGTGAACACCTCAGAAGTACTGTTGGAAGTGGACAAATGGATGTTTCCTGTATAGCAGCTATTACCAATTAACAAAGGATACTTCCCTTGGTTGTTGTAGCTGCTCGGGTTGTCGATATTGATGTCGAAACCTGTACTGGAAGCATGGCCAAAAAATGTCATCAAGCTTACTCCATTTTCAATCAAATACTGAATGGAATCACTAAGAGAGAGTTGAATGGGATCTGTGGTGGTTTTGAAAAATGAATGCACGTCTGCTCCAAAGCAGGTATCACTTGCCAAAGCAGTGTAATTGGCCAAATATCCCGCAAAAAGTCCCTGTTCATAACCGCTGCTTCCACCGCCAAAGTGGATCATCTTTTTCATCCAAGCTGCCGGTTCCTGCGCTTCAAATTCCGCCACTTTATTGAGGTAGTTCAGCACCTCTTCCTCGTTTTTTGCAGCAATACGTCCCGTAGGAATGGCCGCATCCACTTGGGTGTCTCCCAGCCCAGCCGTATAAGCCAAATCAGAAGATGGATTTCCCCAAGGTGGAATCAAATTTTGGGCATAACGTTCTGGATTGTTCCTAGAACCTTCCGTGGCGCTAATTTTCATTTCGTGAATGCCTTTTCCCACCAGAAACAAGTGCGAAGGCGGTGATTCCCAATATGTTAGAAGGTCCGCACAAAAACGCCGAATAGCAAGCGGATGTTTCCAAATTCCACCTCCATACTGCTGATAAAGCTCCTCCACATTGGCCTGCAACACATTCATCCCTTGGCTCTGGCGGTAAAACGCATAAATCCCCGCCGCATTGGCAAGCTGGGGCGGCGCAATGAGCACAAATGCACTGTCCAGGTCAAGCTCTCTGAAGTCTGTAAAATATCCTGTACTTGTAGCAGGGGTTGGCCCTTCGGGCGAGGAATGGTCATTCCCGTCTGTAAGGATCAAACGTATACTGCTAGGATCCGGACTAAAAGGAACAATGGCTTCCCAGTTTGCCCCGTTTTGCACTACGGGAAACTCACGAGGCGCTCCGGGACCTTGTTCAATGAGTCTCGGGTTTGTGGTAGCCACATTTGTGAAAACCAGTTTGGTTTCCGCGGAGTTGTTCAGGTTTTCCACCTCAAAATACAAGGTGCTGACTCCGGACATGTTCAGTGTTCTGGCATAGTTCACTTCAATACTTCCCACCGCTTGATAATCCGTGGCTACCCCCAGATCATCAATGGATCGGTGACTGATCAAGGTGCCCGCGGGTTGGATGGCCGTGTGGGGAATCTCGAAATTGAAGGTGTTCAGCTGGTAGCCGTAAAAAGCAGTGTCCACCATCACATTGAACCCTGTTCCATAACCTACTTGCAAATGGTGATTAAGAATGCCCACAGCCAACGAAGCGCTAGTTGAAACTGCATGTACCTGTGCGTTGGGCGCATCTGGTCCGGTAAAAGGAAAAGGTGTGGGGATCAACTTGTTGCGTGTTTGTCCTTTCGAAAAACGGTTATCAAACCACCCTTCTCCCTCCTGGTACCAGGGCAAGGCGATACCGTATTGATCCTGAACGCCAAAGAGGTATTCCGCTTGGTAGGTCTCAGAAACCCCAGACCATACCCAAGGGTGTGTGGTGAGTGAATTTGGGTCGGTGGGACTTTCAAATTGTGCGGTGCGAAATGCATCTGCGGCTGGATCCACGGTAAGGAAGTAGTGCAGGGTGTCATTGAAGAGGCTGTAATCTGGATGTGCCTGATGCGAGGGGTCATCGTAGATCTGAGCATCTAGCCAGCCGTTGTTGGGTGTTGCCCAGAATTCTAGGAAATCTCCCGGATCAAACGACCCATCTCCTCCATCTTCCACCCGAGCAAAGACTTGTCGCTCCTTTGCAAAGATCTTCAGCGCATCTGGGTTGACCCCATTGACGGAGATCCCCGCGTTTTGAAGATCAGCATAGGACAGTTGCATCCATCCTTTCTGAGCCACCGGAAAGCGCCAATGTTGGAGATCGTAGTTGATCCATTGATTTCCCGGTTGGGCAAACGCTCCTGCCGAGGCAAGGAAAGCCAGAAAAATGAGGATATACGGTTTGAAATGCGCCACTACTCAAAGTTCATGAAAATGGAGGAAAGAAAAACATGGTGTGGGGGAATAAATTACGAATTACAGATTACGAATTACGAATGGGGGTTAATGAGCATGGGGGAATTAAATTGAACTATAAGATTTACAGCCTCCATTGTTCAATCTTACATTCCCAATGTGTATCAGAATCTCTTTAACTTTCAGACAACCACACTTTCTTCAGGAATTTATTTCGTGAAGGCTACAAACACAGAAACAGGTGAAACTTGCACCGAACGTTTTGAAGTTCAACATTAAACGAGCACGCTGGTTTGGCGTGTTGTGCTGGAGCTTTTTTTGGTCAATGTCAGTTTCCAGTCAAAACCAGTTTAGTGCACTCTTCAATCATGGCGAGAACGGAGGATTTACAAGTATAATAGAGTGTAAAGAGGGTTACCTAGCAACAGGCGGCAGAGTTGAAGGCAACACTCAACGCGCAGCAATTTGGCGCTTGAACGACATGGGGCAGGTCATTGATTCACTGTTTTTTGGAGAAGGAGATACCCAGTATGAATCACGTAAAGATGTATTGGTCGAATTACCTGACCAGCATTTTGCTACGGCTTTTGCAGTCTATGACGGTTCGTATGCGATTCGGCTTATTAAGTTTAGCGATCAACTCAGCATTATCCAAGAACAATGGGTGACTTCACAATTCTTTGATGAAGCTGAGCCATCAACAAATTTCATTGATTTTGGAGAATTGGTCACTTCCCATGAAGGAGAAATATACTTGGCCATTGGATTGTATACACCTGAGTTTGGGAATTTTCTTGGCATCAACAAATATTCGATGGACTTCGATCTTCAATGGAATTATGTAAAACACGACCATATTGCAAACGGCGTACTTTGTGCACACGCAACCAATAGTGGAATTGTCTTCACCGATAAAGGCACAGATGCTCCTGTAAGTCAAAGAAATATTTTAAAACTTTCTCCCGAAGGAGAGGAGCTATGGGGGTTTGTGATAGATCCTCCTTTGCCCTATGGTTCCTATGCACCAAGACGTATCAAATTTCAGGACGGCAATGTTGTTATAGCTGCCGGAGGGCGAAATCAAGAGTGGGAGATCGAAAAATCCGCTCCTCTGCTCTATGCTATGGACACCACCGGCACCTTACTTTGGACTAGTTTGCCGGTGGAATCGCCCATGAGCAGTACTTTTATGGACGTGCTGGACACCACCTGTGACGGAGGGTTTGTAGGTGCCTGTCAGTGGGACAATGGTCAACTGCAAAATGACACGCTCGTAGCCTCAGATCAACGGATCACCATGTTACTCCGCTATGATGAAAATGGAGAAATCCTGTGGACGCGCAAATTCATGATCGTAGACAAACCCATGGCAGAGCATGATATCAACGAGGTCATTTCCCTTTCAGATGGCGGAATGATGATGGCCGGAAGTGTGATGGGATCTTGAAGACCCTGAAAACACCTACCCCTTCCAACGAGGTTGGCTAGTACGCACAGATGCTTGTGGATGCCTGGTACCCAACTGTGATGTGTTTTGTAGCACTACAGACTGTGAGGTGACGGTAGACACACAAGGCCATTATTTTATTTCAGGCCCCAATCCCACACATGGGACCTTAAATGTATTTGTAGGAGAATTGGATGCCTCAAAAGTTCACTTCCTCCGCATTCACAATGCACGTGGTCAACTCTTGAAGGAAGTGCACATCCCGGAGGAAGCAACCACCTATATTTTTGATCTTTCACCATTCGCCGGTGGAATTTATTCTATTCTTCTGACCAATGGCACGGAAATTCTTCAGGCGGAGAAAATTGTGGTTGACTAGCCCGAACCAGGCTTTTTGGTTTTTGTTGGTTTGGGTTGAATGGACCTTTGGGTAATCGTCAAAAACGATCGAATGAACATTTTCAAGGCCCTCACGGACCGGGCTCAGAATATTGTCGCCCCGCTGGGGCTTTTTGGTCTTTGTTGATTATTGAGGCTGAACACTAATTTTTGATTTTCAACTTGTAATTCTATCCCCTGCCACCTTTACCCATTACCCCTGCCACCGCTGAAGCTTCGGTAGGCAACGCATAAACATTTACCCATAAAACCAGCTGGGGGCTGGCAGAAGGGGTCCTGCACCGGGCTTTTTGGTCTTTGATTATTGCATGTTTGGATATCGATTTGCACCTGTGAACATAGCCCAACGGGCGGCATTCTTAAAGCCCCGGTCGTGAGGCCGGGGATTCAATAGCGGCATATAGATCAGAGCCCATCGGGCAGCATTTTGTGTTCAACATTTCCTCAAATTCCAACATGATCATGTATTGGGGTTTTTGGTCTTGGTTGATTTGGGTTGAAATGATCATGGGGAAAACCTTGGGAACCGATCTAATGAACATTTTCCCCGACCTTTCGAACGGGGCTGGTATAGACCGCAGGTTAATCGTGAAAAACGATCCAATGAACCTTCTACCCGACCTTTCGGACGGGGCTAGTCTTATCTCGCACGCTCCGCGGCTTGTGTTTTGGTCTTTTTTGATTTGGATTCGATCTACCATTTGGGGAATGCCATGATAGCGGCCGGATGGGATCCGGCCCTACTCCTTTAATCACCCTTTCTGTACTGTCCTGAAATAAGTTGACCTCTTTTACCCATTAAATAGTTTCAAAATGGTCAAGAATGCAACAACTAGAAACAAGCTAAGTCATTTGGAAGGTTGTGTATTGGCCGATCTAGACTCAGACATCCTTGTTTCAATCGACCAATCGACACCAGCATTTAGTTATTATTACGGCGGAGGGATAAGTGAATTTGACACTAGTAATCCTAAAAAACCAATATGTTTTACTGAAGCGAAAGTGGCTGATCAGTATAGTTTTGGGGCATCCTCTTCATGTCCCAATATGACGACAACAAATCAAGATCTCCAAGACCTCTTGGCAGAAAAAGACTCAAGTTCTGAAATCCTCCAAGACGTTCATAACATATACTATGGAAATGTTGACAAAGGAGACATAAAAGCGCTCGAAGACTTCATTAATGACCCAAATAACACAAGTATGGAGGTGAGAAATGAAATGATCGCCTGTATTCCATATGTTAGTGACAATGCTTATCGCACAGCCTTCACTAGAACCCCCGCACTAAATCCTTGGCACCTCGCACAAGTACTATTGATGAATTCACCACTTAAGCAAAGTGTGATCAACATGATGACCTATTATGATCTTGATCCATTTTACAGAGAACTTGTTCTGGACGGTCAAAATGGTAGACTCACCACCATGATGATCCTTGAAGCAGATATGAACCAGCTAAGTCTTGAAGTTGAAAACGCGCGTCAAGACTATATTCGATTGATGTCACTTTATGAAGAAGAAGTAAATTATAATGCTTCAAAGGACTTTTTGAGTGAGCAAGGCAACACTTCGAGCAAAATCCTTTGCAGTTCAATGTCATTCACGCAAGGATTGTACCCTGAGTCCGCTGCTTTTCTGAATGAATGTCCGAGCAACAACACTCGTTGTGTAATATTAGGCATACTGCTAAATGCGGCTGAAAATGGAAGCGAGTGCCCACGGTTTTCGCCCACAGCACTAATGGAGTTGGAAAACATAGCAAATGACAACTCAACTACAGGATTCTCCATGGCGCGAGCAGTTCTCAGGTCCCTCCACGATAATGATATTGAAATTGACCTTCGGTATGTGGATCCCAACAAACGCCTAGAAAGGGATGTACCAATAAACTATACAGCAGGTAAGATCGGTGTTTATCCTAACCCGGCAACTGACATCATTTATGTGTCAATTCAAGTTCCTGAAGGAGTTGAGGCGACTCGCTTAGAACTAATTAACCCACTAGGCCAGTTGGTTCCAGATTTCTTCAGCAATTTTGGCTCTAGGCTCCAAGAAGTAGACGTATCATCCTTGCAGTCTGGTATTTATCTCTGTAACTTGTATTTCGATGACATTCTTGTTGAAACAACTAAGATCAATGTGGTACATTAAACTTATCCTGCTATTTGTTTGGCCTTGCATTGTGCAAGGTCAAACCTTTAGCAATCGATATGATTGGTCTGGGGAGCTTGAGGGGGAGTCCAGTTTCAATATTGCGCCTACCTCAGAAGGGTATATCATTGGTCGAGTAGGAGATTCCCCGAACAATGGCTTCTGGCGTTTTGGATTCTTAGGCATTGATAATCAAGGGAATCAGCTTTTCGAAACTACTTTTGATCATGATTCAATCACTTATGCTTTGGGCAGGGCTAGTAGTGGTGACTTTTCATTGGTACACGGGTTTATGAGCGCAGGTACAATGAATCCCACAGGACCAGAACAATTTGCATTCTTGATTAAGTATAACGACACTGGTGACACCCTATGGACCTCCAAATATGGTGTAGAAACGCGCTATTATGTTCCAACCCAAGGTGTTTTTACCAATGATGGAGGCTTCGCATTAACCGGTTTCACAGATCATTTTCAACAAGCTTCCACGAA
>CAZKMC010000057.1:8582-12073 GCA_964553485.1 uncultured Comamonadaceae bacterium | reverse complement strand
AGATATTTGTTACCAGATGTCAATTGGTCTTGAGAGAAAGAACGAGAAGAAATTGTGGTTTACTCCGGAGCAACGCGAAAATATCTTGTCTATGTTCAAGAAGGTTGAAAAGGCAGTTCAAAATATGGAGAAGAACCTGGCAAATGAATATGAAGTTGCAAATTTACCAGAGGCGAAAGAGCTAGAGAGCGAAATCAATACTATGAGAGACAAGCTTAGAAAAGCTCACTTGCGAGATACTGAGAAGAAGGAGTATAACTTCCAAACGGGTATCATCTACAATGACTTATTCTCTTCCTTAGAAAAAGTTGGAGATCACGTTATCAATGTGACTGAAGCTGTTGTTGGACAAGTCTAAATAAAATGACATAAAAAAAGCCCGGTGATTACCGGGCTTTTTTTATGTCATTTTATTTTAACAACATCCGCCACCATCATAAAAATAAGTGGATTCAGAAACAAAGATGTCGGGTCTTTTCAGCTCCAATAAATTACCTGCGGTTTTATCACAAATTGAAAGCGGCTGATTAGGCAAAAGCACGTGACCTTGATGGTCATCAAAATGTGTTTCGCTACCGTAGTAGATGGCAGTTTTACCTGTAAATACACACGGTCCATCCGCAGGCATGGGATCCTTGATTGCACAAACCTCCACGCTTTCGATGTACAAAAGTTCTTTGGTGTCGTAATGTTCAGGGGCCAAGATTCTATAAGGTCTTTTGGCTCTAATTTCCACAGTTCCAAAACCTACGGCAGTGATCATGTTGATGTATTGTTTTAAGGGCAAAGAACCACTCAAGCACAAAGCCCGAAGCTTTTCATCTTCGCGCAAATTCTCTGGAATGTCCTGATCGCAAATTGGGTCACTTAAAACAAGCCTGCCATGCGGCTTTAGTACCCTGTACATTTCTTGCAAGGCTTTTTTAAGATCGTCAATCTTGAAAATATTGAACAAACAATTCTGAGCAGCAACATCTATTGAATTGTCTGCAACAGGAAGGTTCAAAGCATCTCCTTTTTCTAGCTTCACAAACTCAGACTTGAACCAATCATTGTCTTTCTCGGCCAGCTTGAAATTTTTAGCAGACGCATCTAACATTTCGTCAACTACATCTATTCCAATCACACCATCTTTTTGACGGCTGAAGTAGGCAAATTGAAGCAGCTCCATTCCTCCACCAACCCCTACATACAGAATTTTAGGGTCATTGACCAAGTCTCTAGGGTTCACCGTACTCCCACATCCATAGTTCATCTCGAGCATGATTCCCGGAATTTTCAAGTTAGGAAGTTGCCATACAGGAGTAGTAGTGCAGCACAATCCAATATCTGGGGTTAGAGCAGCAGTTCGGTAAACATCTTTTGTTGTTTCTAAGTACGAATCCATATCAATTTATTAGTTGTGCAATTTAATCCTAACTCATTAAGTGAGTCATCACGTTTCTATTTAGATGAATTGCAGCAGATATCCCAGAAGAGCTCCTCCAACGATGATCCAGATCGAACTCACTTTTTTGAATTTAAAGACGACGAAGATAGCCGTAAGTGCAATGATCGCAGCCTTGAAATCGACTACTATCGCATATCCCAATTGGAGGCAAACTACAGCCATAATAGCCACGGCACCCACATTTACGGAGTCCAGAAAACCACGTAATAATTTGGAATTGCGCATTCTTGGAACCAAAGGATTCAAAAGGAAGACGAAGAGAAACGAAGGGAGAAAGATTCCGGCAGTGGCTGCCAATGCTCCGCTCCAACCATTGATCTGATATCCAATAAATGATGCGGTTGATAACACAGGGCCAGGGGTGAACTGACCAATTGCCACAGCATCTAATAGTTGCTGTTCATTCAACCACCCAAGTTGTTGAACCAGCTCGCCGTCTAAATATGCGATGAGTACATATCCACTTCCAAACAAAACAGCACCAATTTTCAGGAAAACCCAGAACAACTTCATTGAAGTAACACCAGCAACAGCAGCGCTTGCGCCCGGAGCTGATAAGAGCAAAAGACTTTTTTTATCGCTGGATGTAAGGTCTGCCTTGTTTTTGATGCCAAAATATATCAAACCTATGAGGCCTGTTCCCAAGATGGTGATCACTTCAGTTACTCCGGCAAATGACACTGCCATGGCTAACACTCCAATTACAATCAAAGTGGTATTTTTCAGCGCCTTTTTCCCGAGCTTAAAAAGTGCGCTTAGAATGAGCGCGATCACAGCTGGTTTAATTCCTAATAAAAACGGCTCAACGGATGGAAGTTGACCATATTCAACATAAAAATAAGCAAGGATTGTAGTCAATACTACAGCAGGGAAAATGAAACAAATGCCGGCAACAAATAATCCTAGAATTCCGGCTCTTTCATGCCCAACGTGCATGGTCATTTCCGTGGAATTTGGTCCGGGAATAAGGTTGGTGGCTCCCACAAGATCTAGGAAATGTTGACGCGACATCCAATTCCTTTTGGTTACGACTTCGTCTTCCATCATGGAAATGTGAGCAGCCGGGCCACCAAAAGCAAAAAGCCCCAGTTTGAAGAATAACAGGGCTACTTCTTTCAAGTTTTGTTTAGAAGAACTCATGGTCAAATCAAATTGATTTTTGGTTGCTAAAGGTACAATCCAATCCTGAACTAGTATGTTCAAATGACGGGTTGTTTTATTTGAGTTTTTATTAAACACCACCAAAAAAAGGTATATTCAATCAACTGAATCTTAACTTATTATGAAGGTGGTGCTCACAATTGGTGTGCTTGGCTTTGCCAGCATCGCCTTGGCACAATCGTTTTCGAACATGAATTTTGCCTATGGCCTGGATGCGGTTGTGGTGAATAGCCTGTTTGGATCTGGAGTGTCTGCAATTGATTTTGATCAAGATGGAGATGATGACTTAACTTTTGCTTTGAACGGCGAAATAAAGTTCTTCCGAAATGATCAGCCAATGAGCTATGAGGTTGATCTTGGTGTTACCGCCACAGGGGTGGTCAAACATGTGGTATGGGTAGACGCTGATAACGACGGGGATTTGGATCTATTTTTCACCCAATACAACCAACCCAATAAGTTCTATATCAACCATGGTGGTTTGGATTTAGAAGACATTACCGAACAAACAGGATTGGCTGGATATGCATCTCCTGATTTTGGCTGTTCCTGGGGCGATTATGACAGAGACGGTGACCTGGATTTGTTTGTTTGCACCTATGTCTATAGCTACCAAGGCGAGAACGAATATGCCTATTCAAATCATCTATATCGAAATGAAGGAAGTTGTGTATTCACGGATGTTACTTTAGACGCATTAGTGAGCGACGGAATTAGCGTTTCTTTTCAAAGTATCTGGATGGATTATAACAATGACGGATGGCAGGATTTGTACGTCATAAACGACAAAGAGCATCCAAACCGCATGTACCAAAATAATCAGGACGGTACCTTTTCAGATGTAAGTTTCGAGACTGGATCCTCAATTGCAATGGTTGAT
>CAZKMC010000057.1:6102-8572 GCA_964553485.1 uncultured Comamonadaceae bacterium | reverse complement strand
TGATGCCATGAGTGCTTCAACTGGTGATTATGACAATGACGGTGATTTGGATATATACGTAAGCAACACTTCAATTGCTCCATGTGTGCTGTTGCAAAACAATGGCGATGGTACTTTCGATGATGTTGCCGCGCAAAGCAGTCTTGAGTTGAATGTATTGGCTTGGGGAGGTATTTGGTTTGATCCTGATCTGGATGGCGACGTTGATTTGTATGTCTGCGAGCATAACTATAACTACAACCAGTTGCCCAATCCCTACATGAGAAACAATGGTTTTGGCGGTTTCAATAACGTAGCATCTTCTTCATTTCCGTTTGATTATTCAAATAGCTACAGCGGTGCAAGCTGTGATTGGAATCTTGATGGCTCTCCAGATTTGGCAGTTAGTAATATCAGTCCTCAAAACGCCTCGCTCTGGATTAATTCAGGTTCTGACAACCAATTTTTTGGCTGTACGCTGAAGGGGGTGATAAGCAACTCTCAAGGAGTAGGAGCTATCATTCATTCCTGGGTCAATGAGCTGGTGCAGACCAACATGATTCATTGTGGGGAAAATTACCTTGGGCAGAATTCCAACCGGATCTTGATTGGGCTTGGCCAGAATCAACAGATTGATTCTTTGAATGTCCTATGGCCAAGCGGAGTGACAGATACCTTTTTCGGCTTGCCAGCTGGGTTTTATGGCGAAATCGAAGAGGGTAGCAGCTATGCAGTGCACTTGACTCCAAATGGCGCACATATTATATGTCCCGGTGATTCGATTGCCTTAAATGCCGGGTTGCATTTGGAATATTTATGGAATACACAGAATACTATAGGTTCAATATTTGTTTCAACTCCGGGCAATTATTCTGTAACCACCACCAATGAGTTTGGCTTTACAGCATCGGATAGTGTATTGGTCAGTTGGTCAATTCCGCCAGAATATACTGTTCAAGTTATGGACGTGAGTTGTTTTGATGGGCAAGATGGGTCTGTTGAAGTCAATGGAATTGAGGAATTGGGAATGTTCTGGTTGGAGCTGCCAAGTGATACATTAGTTTTAAACCTCTCCTCAGGAACCTATCAGTTTCAAATGCAAGATTCTATTGGGTGTATTTATTCTGATTCAGTGGATGTTTGGCAACCCGAACTACTGTTTTTAGAATTGGATGAGATCTTTTGCAATGAGTTTTTGAATGCCCAGGTAACTACCTTTGGGGGAACTCCTCCGTATGATTATTTGTGGTCTGACAATTCAATTTTTGAAGACTTGATCCAAGCTTCAAATTCCGCAATTTATTCATTGGTAGTAGTTGATCAGAACAATTGCTCAGCACAGCTGGACAATGTGGAATGCCCGCTTGTTCATCGCGCTTTAGCGCAAAATAACATGCAACTTTATCCTACCCCAGTTACTCATACACTTCATATGAGTGGGTTTCAAGCTCAAATTGTCCGAGTGAAAAATTGTGTTGGAGAGGTGTGCCTTGAAGTTCCTTTCGAAAGGGAGCTAGACCTGAGCAGTTTGACGCCTGGAGTTTATTATATCCAGGTTCAAGAAGGTTGTTGGCGAATAATTAAGATCTGATTATCTACGAATAACCACGTAAGAGCTCAGCTCTACTCCATCCTTGTTAAAGACGTAGAAATAAGTGTCATCTGGCAATAACGAGCCACCTGAAGAAGAACCATCCCAACTATTGTCATAATTCTCCATTTCATATACCAAATTTCCCCAACGGTCATAGACAGTGATCTTGGTGTATGCCATTTGCTCAAGACCATTGAACTCTAGCATGTCATTGAAACCGTCATTGTTAGGAGAGAACCCAGTTGGAAGTGCGCTCTCATTTACAATGATATTCACTTCATCAATACTTGATTCACAGGCACCGTTTGTAATGGTCCACAACATGGTGTTTAAGCCATAATTCAAGTTGTAAATTTCAGTGTCGAACGCAAGCGAGTCTGCTTTGAGTATATCGGGATTTGTGCTTGACCAACAGCCATAACCCACACTGACTTCATTTCCATCTAATACCGTTACATATTCGTCAATAAGATTTTGATCTACTCCTGCATCTGCATCGCTGACCGGTTGCCAAAAAGTAACGTCTATATTGATTGAAGTGGCGCATACCCCATCTGTTTCTGTCCACGTAAAGACAAATGACCCATAAGTCGAGGAGGTGACCGCCGCATCAGGAGTGTTTTCATCTGGCCAAAAGGATTCAGCTGAATTGCTTGACCACGTGCCTGTTCCATTTACTGGAACTGCAAATAGGTTTGCTTCAAAGCCACAAATACTTAGGTTATTTCCTGCGTCAGCGGTCCATGCCACATGAGAGCTGATCACTACAGAATCTTGCGCAGTACAAGTACCATCAGTAGCTGTCCAATAAAGCGTGTTTTCTCCTTGAACTAATTGAGAAACAATGGTTGTGATATCGGTCTCATCATCAAACTCAACATTTAAACCGCTTGCACT
>CAZKMC010000057.1:5736-6092 GCA_964553485.1 uncultured Comamonadaceae bacterium | reverse complement strand
TGCACTCCATATTCCAGAAGACAAAGCATCTGCAACTCCGTAAAGTTGAACTGTATTTCCACAAATGCTTGAATCAGCTCCAGCTTCAATAACAGGAATCGGTAAAACGTGAACAATCATTGTGATGTACCAGCCACATGTCCGTACTTCCGTCGAAAGGCTGCGTGGTGACGCCACTTTGTAGATTTATGGATAGATCACTGATCATGAAATATCCAGCACCCACAAGTCTCTGATTTGCATTTACAGCAAGCGTATTAGACAAAACCAGACCACTTGAAACAATTGTCGAAAGCCAGTCCAAAGCGCCAACAGGATCATATTTTATAAGGAATACATCTACAGAACCAACTGCT